>CAZVLI010000238.1:0-3989 GCA_964627965.1 uncultured Rhodospirillales bacterium | reverse complement strand
TGGGGCATGGGGCTCTATCGCGGCATCTGGCACTACGCCTCGATGGCCGACCTCGTCGCCATCGCCAAGGCGGTGACGCTGGCGCTGCTGATCTTCCTGCCGATGTTGTTCTGGGTGACGCGGCTGGACGACTTCCCGCGCACCGCGCTGCCGATCGTGTGGATCATGCTGGTCCTGGCGCTGTCGGGACCGCGCCTGGCCTACCGGTTGTTCAAGGACGGCAACCTGTCGGCGGTGCAGGAGCGGCAGCCGGCGCAGCGCGTGCCTGTGCTGCTGGTCGGCGCCGGCGACGAGGCGGAAGCCTTCATTCGCGAGGTCGGGCGCGCGCGCGTCACCGGCTACCGCGTGGTCGGCATCATCGACGACAAGCCCAAGCGCATCGGCCGCGACATCCGCGGCGTGCGGGTGCTGGGCGATCTGGCCAGTCTGCCGGCGGTGGTGGACCGGCTCGGTCGCGCGGGGCGGCGGCCGAGACGTCTGATCATCGCCTCGCGCCGGGTCGAGGGCGAAACCGTCGCGCACCTGCTGGAACAGTGCGAGGCGCTGGGGCTGAAGCTCTCTCGCGTGCCGCGCCTGACCGACTTCACCGCCAGCGACGGGCCGCGGTTCACCGTGCGCCCCGTCGATGTGGGGGACCTGCTCGGCCGGCCGCAGCAGACGCTCGACCGTGCGGCGATGAAGGCGCTGGTCGCCGGGCAGCGGGTGCTGGTCACCGGCGCGGGCGGCACCATCGGCTCGGAACTGACGCGGCAGATCGCGGCGCTCGGCCCGGCCCACATCACGCTCATGGATAACGGAGAGCACGCGCTCTACCAAATCGACCTGGAGCTGGGCGAACGTTTCGCGGCCGTGCCGCGCGCCGCCGTGCTGGGCGACGTGCGCGACGCGGCGCGGGTCGCCACCGTGTTCCGCCGGCACCGGCCGACGGCGGTGTTCCACGCCGCCGCGTTCAAGCACGTGCCGCTGGTCGAGGCGAACCCGAACGAGGGCGTGCTGACCAACGTGCTCGGCACGCTGAACGTCGCGGAGGCGGCAAAGGCGGCGGGCGTGTCGACCTACGTGCAGATTTCCACCGACAAGGCGGTGAACCCGTCGTCGGTGATGGGTGCCTCCAAGCGCGTCGCCGAGATGATCTGCCAGGGCCTGAGCCTGGCCGGCGGCGACACGCATTTCGTCACCGTGCGCTTCGGCAACGTGTTGGGCTCGACCGGCTCGGTGGTGCCGCTGTTCCAGCGCCAGCTGGCGCGCGGCGGGCCGATCACCGTCACCCACCCGGACGTCGTGCGCTACTTCATGACCACGCGCGAGGCGGTGGAACTGGTACTGAGCGCGTCGGCGCTGGGCGCGGCGGAGCCGGGCAAGATCTACGTGCTCGACATGGGCAAGCCGGTGAAGGTGCTGGACCTGGCGCGGCAGATGATCCGCCTCGCGGGCTTGCGGCCGGAGGCTGACATCCCGATCCAGTTCATCGGCCTGCGCCCCGGCGAGAAGCTGGCCGAGGAGCTGTTCCACGACCGCGAGACCCAGCGCACCGCCGCGCCCGGCATCCTGCTCGCGGCACCGCGCGCCATCGACCTGGGCCTGCTGCGCCCGCAGGTGGAGAAGCTCGCCGAACTCGCCGAGGCGCGCCGGACCGAGGACATGCTGGCCCAGTTGCACCACCTCGTTCCCGACTACGGCGCGCCCGCGCCCAAGGCGGCCACGGCGTCCGACTAGCGGTTTACACCCGCGCCGGCGTCACCGGGCGCGGGACCGGCCGCCAAGTGCTTGATCTAGCGAGCGACCTCCCCCGAACGGGGGAAGAAAAGCCGCGTCGACGGGTTTGACGCCGAGCCGGCCGCGCCCCTTCCAACCCATTGATTTTCCACAACTTCCTCATTGGCACGGCGGTTGCTCAAACCGTTCCCGTCGGGCGGCACGATGCCGGTGCGACAGGTCGGGGGGACGATTGAGACCGATGCCTAGAGAGGGAAAGCACCTCCGAACCGTCGAGGGCCGGTGCGGCCCGATCTCTTCGTATCGGCGGGCCTAGTGCCCGACGCGACTCAGTGAGGACAAGAACATGAAAACAGCAAATCGATGGTTGGCCGGACTTCTGACCGCCGCCGGTATCGCGCTGGCGACGCCGGCGCTCGCGGTGCCGACGATCCAGGAAGGCTTCAACGAGAACGAGACGCCGACGACGGCGAACTGGGCGATCAACTCCGTCGGCTGGTTCTGGACACCGGAGAGCGACTTCTCGCTGGTCGGGATCCAGACGCGGTTCTTCGATCAGGGCGGCGATCCCACCATCACCGTGCTGCTGATGGATGACCGCGGCGGCAATATCCTGCGCCAGGCGGACTTCAGCGCAGCCTCGGCGAAGGGACAACTCGGCGGCGGCATATTCGCCACGCCGATCGACGTCAGTAGTGCCACGACCTACTTCGTCGGGTTCGAGAATACCGACAATCTGGGTGTCAATGTCGTCGGGTCGAACCCTGATGTGAACGAGAGCTTCGAAGGTGCGCCACCGGGCCTGTTCGGCGACGACGACGACACGGTCGGCAATTTCGCGCTCGATTTGACGCCGAATGCCAATCAGGGCCTGTGCGAGCGGCTGGGCTGCCCGATCATCGCGTTCTTGACCGATGACGGGAATGGCGGCGACGTGCCGGAGCCGGGGACGCTGCTGTTGCTCGGTGCCGGTGTGGCGGCTCTCGGCGTGCGCCGGCGCGTGTCGGCGTCGCGGTCGGTGATCTGATGGCGAGCCTCGTCTTCGCGAAGTCGCGTTTGCCGGTGGCGGTGCTTGCCGCCGCCGGCATCATGTTGACCGCGGGTGCGGCCAACGCGGTGCAGTTCGAGGTCAATTCCGGCGTGGCGCCGCAAACGTTGCCCGACGGTTCGCGCGGCCGCGGGCAGGGTATTCGCGCCGACGCCGACTTCACGCTGAACGCGCTGGCGATCAACGGCGATCTGGACGAGCGGTCCTACGACGTCAGGATCTTCGCCAGCACCACCGGCTCCGACGTCGGCGCCGAGCTGGCCTCGGCCAGCGCGACCGCCGGCGGGATCGGGCTGGCGTTCAACGAGATCGCCATCGACTTCGATTTCGACGCCGGCAGCTTCTACGTCCTGCTGTGGCAGCCTTCCGTCGCCAGCATCAGCTGGATCAACACGCTGCAGTTCTATGCCGATGACGATCTGCCGGCGACGGTTGGACCGATCACCTTGCTCGAAGGCTTCGAGGGCAATACCGATGACGGCCTGAGTGCCGCCAACACGTTGCACCCGAACTTCCGCTACGACGTCACGCTGCGGTCCGGCGACGTGCCGGCGCCGGCGACGTTGCTGCTGCTGGGCGTTGGGTTGGCCGGTCTGGGTGCCTGGCGTCGGCTAGCCTAGGCCGACAAGGGCGCTGTTGAGCAGCGCCACCAGGGCGTGCTGGCGCCGGGTGCCGGTCTTGGCGAAGGCGCCGGATAGATGCGTGCGCGCCGTCTCTCGGCCGATGCCGAGGCGGCGCGCCGCTTCGTCCAGGGTCTCGCCGGCGCACAGCCGCGCGGTCAGTGCTGCCTCCTGAGCGCTCAGGCCGAAGCCGGTGCGCAGGAGCTTCGCCGCCGGCGCCTGACGGCGTTCCGGATCGACGATGGTGAGCAGCGCGGCCGGCGGCTCGCCGGACATCATGCGCTCGCTCGGCGGACAGCGGGTCACCGACAGCACGTAGGGCAGGCCCGAGCCGGACGGTCGCGGCACGCGCAGGAATTCCGGCGTCGCCGTGGGCGCCTGCCGGGCCGGGTCGAGCGCGCGGGCGAGCATGGCGCGGTAACGGCGCTCCGTCTCCGGCAGGCCGACGCGCAGGTCGCGGTCGCGTGCCGCCAGGCCGTCGTTGGCCGCCAACATGGTCTCGGCCGCCGGATTGGCGAACGGCATCCGGCCCTGCCGGTCGAGCAGGATCAGGCCGGCCGGGTCGGTGGCGAAGCGGCTGAGCGTCGCCTGGCCGATATCCTCCC
>CAZVLI010000237.1:0-6415 GCA_964627965.1 uncultured Rhodospirillales bacterium | reverse complement strand
CCCATGCCGATCATGCGCGGCAGGCGGACGGTCGTCCCGTCGCTCATCGGCACGCCCCAGCGGCGCGAGAACACGCCGAAGACGGCGCTCTCCTCAGCGATGCGGATGTCACACCACAAGGCCAGGCCGAGCCCGCCGGCGCAGGCGTGCCCCGCCACGGCGGCGATCACCGGCTTGGACACGAACGGCGCTGTCGGACCGTCTTCGTGCGTCGCCCAGGCCTGGTAGTCGACGCCGTCGGCCAGTTCCTTCAGGTCGGCACCGGCACAGAAGGCGCCGCCGGCGCCGGTGAGGATCGCCACGGCGGCGCTCTCGTCGGCGTCGAACGCCTTGAAGGCGCGCGCGAGTTCGGCGGCGCTCTTGGTGTCGAGCGCGTTGCGGGCGTGTGGCCGGTCGATGGTGAAGGTCGTGACCGGGCCGTCGCGGTCGACGTGAATGGTCATCGCTGATCCCTGTCCTTCTGGTAGTAGCGGACGCGCATAGTCGCGAAGGTGACGTCGTGCTGGTAGGCCATGGCGAGCTTCTCCAGCACCTTGCGCGAGGCCATGTTCTCCGGCAGCACCAGGCCAATCAGCCGTTTCAGGGCAAGCGGGCCGAAGCCGTAGTCCATGGCGGCGCGCGCCGCCTCGCTGGCCAGACCCTGGCCCCAGGCGCGCCGCGCCAGCGCGTAGAGCACCTCGACCTCGCCGAAGTCGTCCACCCGGTTCAGGCCGCAGTGGCCGATCAGCGCACCGCCGCGTTTATCGAACAGGCCCCAGATGCCGAAACCGTGGGCCTTCCAGTGGTCGAGAAACTGCGGGATGCGCTGGGCGGCGATCGTCTCGGCCTCGCCGGCCTTCTCGGCGCCGCCAGGCAGCCAGCGGATCACCTGCGGGTCGGCACGGATCTCGGCATAGGCCGGCGTGTCCTCCCGCTGCATCGGGCGCAGGATCAGGCGCGGCGTTTCAATCGTCTTCATGCGGCGGGCCTCCCACCAGATCCCAGCGGCGCAGGCCGGCGACCACGGCGAGATAGTCCGGCTCGTCAGGCCGGATGACGCCGTGGCGGATCAGGAAGTCGATCACCACCAGCGCGCAGTTCGGCTTGAACGCCTCGCCTTGGCGCAGCATCGCCAGCACGTGAGTCGCGGGCAGCAGGTCGAAGCTCTCGACCTCGCCGTCGCGGTTGTAGGGCTTGAAGCCGGGCGGCAGGCGCAGGTCGAAGCAGTATTCGATGCCACGTTCCAGCCCGGCGGGCGTCTCGACACAGGCCGTGATCACGCCTGCCGGCCGCGCCTGCGCGATCAGTGACTTGGCGATACCCGCCTCCTCGTCGGCCTCGCGCGGCAGGGTTTCCGCCGGGCCTTCGCCGTACGAAATCGCGCCGGCGACCAGCACGTCGGCGCGACCGGGGTAGGTCTGCTTGGTCGGCGAGCGGCGCGCGACCCAGAGCCGCAGGCCCTGCTCGTCCTCGACATAGCCGTTCAGGTGCACGCCCTGGGTGATGGTGCCGAAGACCGTCGCCGCGGCGCGCTCGATGCGCGCCAACGGTTCGGCGCCCAATCGTACCGGCACGCCATACGGCTCGTCGCGCCAGCCCGGGACGTGCCCGGCCTGGTGCAAGTCGGTGACGATATCGGCCAGCGCCGCCGAGCGGGCCAGGAAGCTGCTAAGGGTCGGGTCGAGCGCGACGCCGTCGCTTCCGAGCGATAGCGCATCGTGCTGGAACAACGCCTCGGACAGCGCGCGATCGATCCAGCCGACCGGCTCGCGGGCGATCCGGAACGGTTGATAGCGGGCGCGGTCGGCGACCTGTGCCGTGACGATGCGGTCGAGAAGCGACATGGCCGGCAAGGTAGCGACGGCGGCGGCCGGACGCCATAGACTGTCGCCATGCAGAGCCACGCCACCCCCGAAACCTGGCCGCGCGGCCGCTTCGTGCGCCGCAACACCGCCATCGAGCGGCCGTCGCTGGTGCCCGAGGTCGCCCTGCACCTGGCCAGCGAGGTGACGCCGCTGTGGCAACTCACCGAGGCTGAGCTGTCGGCGACCGGACTGGCGCCGCCTTATTGGGCCTTCGCCTGGGCCGGCGGGCAGGCGCTGGCGCGATACCTGATCGACAATCCGGCACTGGTCGCTGACCAGGACGTGCTGGACCTCGGCAGCGGGTCCGGCCTCGTTGCCATCGCCGCCAAGCTGTGTGGCGCGGCGCAGGTCACGGCGGCCGACATCGACCCCTTTTCCGTCGCCGCGATCCGGCTCAACGCCTGGCTCAACAAGGTCCGCGTGACGGCGACGGGCGCCGACCTGCTGGCCGAGCCGCTGACGGACTGGCCGGTCATCTGCGCCGCCGACATCTGGTACGAGGGCCCGACCGCGCGGCAGGCCGAGGCGCGGCTGCGCACCGCCGCCGCCGAAGGCCGGCTGGTGCTGGTCGGTGACCCGGGGCGCCACCACCTGCCGAAACAGGGGCTGGAGGAACTGGCGACCTACCGGGTGCCGGTGAGCCGCGACCTGGAGGACTGCTCGGTCGCCTGCACGCGCGTGTGGCGGATGCTGCCATGACCGACAACGCGCGCTTCAACCGCTACCTCGACGCCACCAAGGGCCGGCCGCCGCGCGAGACGATGCTGCAGGCGCTGGGCCTGTTCGAGGTGCCGGGGCTGGCGGTCGACCTCGGCTGCGGTGCCGGGCGCGACGCGCTGCCGATGCTGGAGCGCGGTTGGCGGGTGCTCGGCATCGACAGCAACCCGGAGGCGATCAAGCGCCTGCGCGAGGCCGCCGGCGACAACCCCAAGCTGGAGGCCCAGGTCGCGGCCTACGATGCAGCCATGTGGCCGGCGTGCGATCTGGTCAACAGCTCCTTCGCCCTGCCCTTCTGTCCGAAGGAGACCTTCGCCGAGGTCTGGCAGCGGATCGTCGACAGTTTGAAACCGGGCGGGGTCTTCGCCGGCCAGCTCTTCGGACCGAACGACGACTTCGCCAAGCGCGGCGTCGTGGTGTTGAGCCGCGCCGAAGTGGAGGCGTTACTCGTGGGTTTGGATGTCGTCCGCCTGGACGAGGTCGAGGAAGACGGCAAGACCGCCGTCGGCGAAGGCAAGCACTGGCACATCTTCCACATCGTCGCGCGCAAGCCAGAGGACCAGCCATGACCGAGCCGCTGGAGTTCATCGACCTGGAGGTCGTCAACCGGGTTGGCTGGCTACGCTACAACCGGCCGCCGCTGAACGCCTTCAACTGGCAGATGGTGGCGGAGGTGTCGGCGGGTCTGGCACGGCTGTCGAACGATCCCCAGGTGCGGGTGATCGTCATCGGCAGCGCGGTGGAGAAGTATTTCTCGGCCGGCGCGGACCTGCAGGAGTTCGTCGACATCGGCGGTGCGCGCATGCGGGAGTGGGCCCTGCGTTGCCACAAGATCGTGCATCTGCTGCGCGACATGCCGCAGCCGACGCTGGCCTCGATCGGCGGCACCGCCGTCGGCGGCGGGCTTGAGATGACCCTTCACTGCGATATCCGCTTCGCCGGCGAAGGCGCACGCTTCGGCCAGCCGGAAATCAACATCGCCTTCATCCCGCCGATCGCGACGACGCAGGCGCTGGCCCGCCTGGTCGGCCGGAGCCAGGCCATCCGCTATCTCTACGACGGCCGCCTGATCGACGCGGCGCATGCGCTGGAAATCGGTCTGGTCGACGAAGTCGTGCCCGACGAGGCGCTGGAGAAGCATGTGCAGGCTTACGCCGAACACCTTGCCGACCGGCCGCGACAGGCGTTGGCGGCGATCCGGCGCACGGTCACCATCGGCGGCGGCATGAACTTCGACGACGGTCTGGCGTTGGAGCTGGGAGAGGTCGCCAGGCTGGCCGACACGCCCGACTTCGCCGAGGGCGTGGCCGCCTTCCTGGCCAAGAGAAAGCCGAAGTGGCACGACTAGAAAACGCCTTGGGGAGCAACGGATGAGCGGACAGGACTATCAGGCCTGGCAGCACCAGCACTGGGCCGAGAGCGCCGGCGACTGGGAGAAGTGGGCCGAGATCGTGGCGCCGCAGGCGGAAGGGTTCAACCGGCCGCTGATCGAGGCCGCCGGCATCGCCACCGGCCATCGCGTGCTCGACATGGCCTGTGGCGCGGGCGAGCCATCGCTGACCGCGGCCGAGACGGTCGGACCGTCCGGCCATGTCACGGCATCCGACTACGCACCGGAGATGGTGGCCGTGACCGAGCGCCGGGCGAAGGCCAAGGGCGTCGCGAACATGGCGTTCCAGCGCGCCGACATGGCCGACCTGCCGTTCGATGACGGCGGCTTCGACGCGGTGATCTGTCGCTTCGGGTTCATGTACACCGACGCGCCGGACAAGTGCGCGGCGGAGGTGCTGCGCGTCCTCAAGCCCGGCGGCCGGGTGGCGCTGATGGTCTGGGGCCCGAAGCCGTCCAACACCGTGCTGTCGGTGGCGATGGATGCCGGCAATGCGGTGGTGAAGATGATGGACGAGGAGGCCGCGGCGCACTCCTCGATCTACGCCGAACCTGGCTCGATGACAGGCTTCTTCGAGGCGGCTGGCTTCGCCGAGGTCAAGGAAAGCGATCTGCAGTTCAAGCCGTCGATACCGGCGAACCTTAAGTTCTGGACGCCGATCGTCGGCATGAACCTCGGCGCCGCGATGCAAGGCATGAGCAAGGACGAGGTGCAAGCCGTGGACGACGCCATCGCCGCCGCCTACGCCCCCTATATCGAGGACGGCAAGTACCGGCTATCGGCGCACGTCAGGATCCTGTCGGCGGCGAAGCCGACCTCAAGTTAGCTGGAACGTACTTCCTGGCCGATGGCGCCGGCGCGACGGGCGACGAGCCCGCCGTGCAGGGCGACGAAGAGCAGCAGGCTCAAGCCCATGCAGGCGACCATGGCGATGCTCATCGGCACGGCGGTGTCGGTCGGCAGCAATCCGACGATCTGGGCCGCACCGGCGGAGATCGCCATTTGCAGGAAGCCGGTCAGGCCCGAGGCGGTACCGGCCATCGCCGGCTCGACATTCATGGCGCCGGCCTGGGCATTGGCCATCGACAGGCCGTGCGAGATGCTGATCAGCATGGCCGGCGCGAACAGCACCAGAGGCGAAAGCAGGCCGGCCAGGATCAACACCAGGCCGAGCAGCGCGCCGCCGATGCCGAGCAGCGCCCCGGCCAGGACCATCCGGTCGATGCCGAAGCGCCCGCCGATCTTCATCGCGACCATGTTGCCGGCCATGAACGTGCCCGGCATGAAGATGAACCAAAGGCCGTACTCGGTCGCGGGGCGCGCCAGCACGCCACTCATCAGGTAGGGGGCGGCGGAGATGAAGGCGTAGAAGGACGCCATCGCGAAGCTGGACTGCAGCGCATAGGCCAGGAAGCGGCGGTTGGTCGCCAGCCGGCCATAACCGGACAACAGGCTGACCACGCGCGGATGCCGGGTGCGCGTCTTGTTGGTCTCCTGCAACTGCCACATGGTCAGCAGCAGGATCGCCAGGCCAAGACCGGCAGTGGCCATGAAGATGGCACGCCAGCCGGCGGTGTCGGCCAGCAGGCCGCCGAGGAACGGCGCCACCATCGGCGCCACGACCACTGCGGTGATCAACATCGACAGGACCCGCGCCACCTGATCCGACGCGAACAGGTCGCGCACGATGGCGCGGCCGATGACCATGCCGGCGGCCGCTCCGATGGCCTGCAACACGCGCCCGCAGACCAGCCAGGCGATGTCGCTGGCAATGGCGGACAGCGCGCCGCCGGCGACGAACAGCGCCATGCCGACGATCAGCACCGGCCGGCGGCCGTAGCGATCCGACAGCGGCCCGTAGATCAGCGTCGACAACGCGATGGCCAGCAGCGACAGCGACAGCGTGAGCTGCGCCGTGGCGCTGCCGACGGCGAAGTCGGCCGCGATCTGTGGCAGCGCCGGCACGAAGATCTGCATCGACAGCGGCCCGGTCGCCGTTGCCAGCACCAGGATCAGCAGGAGAATTCGGGAGCCGGCGGTCAGGGCCACGGGGTACGCCTTACGAACGGATTGATCTGAGATGTTGCAATGCAACATAAACTCTTAATGACGGATTACGAGGGGCACGCATGGTTGTCTGCCCTGCGTTTGGCGCAACGCTCGGCGGCGCCCCCTCGCCTGTCAGTGCGGACAGGCATACACTTGTCGATAACAACGCTTTCGGAGGTGAAGCATGGCCGCGCGCTACGACCGCAGCGAAGAGAACCTGGGCAACATCGTCGCGATGGAGCACATCAACGTGCTGGTGCCGGACCAGCGGCCCGCGACCCTGTTCTACATCGCCGGGCTCGGCCTGACCCGCGACCCCTACCTGATGGCTACGGTCACCAACATGTGGGCGAACTGCGGCAAAGGCGGGTGGGACCATCACGACAGGCAAAGAACGAGAGAATCACGGTGCAGC
>CAZVLI010000236.1:0-6496 GCA_964627965.1 uncultured Rhodospirillales bacterium | reverse complement strand
ACCGCACATTGCCGTGGTTGAACATCGCCGTCGCGTTCAGCAGCACCTCGAACGCCAGCACGCCAACCGCCGGCGCGCCGAGCGCCGCGACCACCGCCAGCTTGATCGCCATCGACAGCACGATCTCGACCGGGTGAAAACGGGCGCCCGTGGTGACATCGATGTCCTGGTCGGCGTGATGCATGCGGTGCAGCCGCCACAATGTCGGCACGGCGTGGAACAGCACGTGTTGCAGGTAGACGACGAGGTCGAGCAACAGGACGCTGGCGAGGATCGCCAGCCAACCCGGCGCATCCCAGGCGCCGAACAGGCCCCAGCCGCGTTGCTCGCCGACCATGGCCACGCCGACGGCGGCGGACGGCAGCAACAGGCGCACGACAAGGGTGTTCAGCAGCACGATGCCAAGATTGGCCGGCCAGCGCTGCCAGCGACGCAGGCTCAGCGGCCGTCGCGGCGCCAATAGCTCCCACGTCGCCATGACGGCGAACACGCCGACGAAGGCCGCGAGCCGGATCGCCGGCTCGGCGGCCAGAAAGCCTTCACCCATGTCCGCTCCCCCGGAACGGCGCCCAGCCGACCGCGCGCGGCGGCGGGTCGGGCGTAGGCGTTCATCGTAATCGCAGGAAGATGGGCGGCGCTACGTCCGTACGGGCTCGTCGAGGCAGTGGCGCCCCTCGCGATCCTCGATTTCGAGCACCCACAGGTCGCTGTCGAAATTGAGCTGCCGGTCGATGTAGTCGTTCGCCTCGGCCTCGCTGACCGGCTCGGCTCCGGTGGCCTGCAGCCACATCGGCTCCCCGTCGGCATCGCGCGCCTGCGTCAGCACCGAGCAGCGCCCGTCCAGCCAGTTCAGTTTGATCAGCACCGCGCCGGCGCTGTCGTCGCCGCGCCGGACCAGCGTTGCCTCGACGTCGTTCACACGGCAGCGGCGAATGTGCGCCTTGACCCAGATCTCGGCCTTCAGCCGGGGCGTCACCAGTCCTTCACCAGCCGGCCGACCTCGCCGTGCCGCGGGCAATCGACCATATGGTCGTTCACCAGCCCGCAGGCCTGCATGACCGCATAGCAGATGGTCGGGCCGCAGAAGCGAAAGCCGCGCTTCTTCAGGTCCTTCGACATCGCCTTGCTTTCCGCCGTCTCCGCCGGCACTTCCGCCATCGAGCGCCACTCGTTGACGATCGGCCGGCCGTCCACGAAGCCCCACATGTAGCGGGCGAACGAGCCTTCCTCGTCCATCAGCTTCAGCCAGGCCTTGGCGTTGCCGACGGTGGCGTCGATCTTCTGCCGGTTGCGGACGATGCCGGCGTCCTGCATCAGCTTCGCCTGCCGCGCCGGCGTGAAGCGGGCCACCTTCTCCGGCTCGAAGTCGGCGAAGGCGCGACGGAAATTGTCGCGCTTGCGCAGGATGGTGATCCACGACAGGCCGGCCTGGAACCCGTCCAGCATCAGCTTCTCGTAGAGCGCCCTGTCGTCGTACTCAGGCACGCCCCACTCGGTGTCGTGATAGGCGACGTAGAGCGGATCGTCACCGCACCAGGAACACCGGGTCATGCGGCGATCCAGTCCGGCTTGCGCGGGCTGACGGTCGCTTCGCCAGCGGTGAGCGACGCTGCGTCAAGCTGTTCCAGGCGCAGCAGCGCCAGCCCGATGCCGGGCTGCGCGGAGTGCATGGTGCCGACCTCGCGGCCTTCGGCGTCGGTGACCGCCGTGCCTTCCGCCGGCACCGGCCCGTCGATGGCAACGGGCACGAGGCGTTTCTTCACCAGGCCGCGATACTTGGTGCGCGCCGTGACCTCCTGGCCGACGTAGCAGCCTTTCTTGAAGTCGACGCCGTGCAGTTCCTCGAAATTCGCCTCCAGCAGCGTCGACTTCTCCACCTGGATGTCGCGGCTGCCGTCCGCCAGGCCCAGCGACAGCCGGTGGCGGTCATAGTCGTCGGTCGCCACCGCTCGCGCCCCGAGGTCGGCCATCACCGAATCGAGCCGGTCGGCCGGCGCTAGCAGCCGCGCCCCCGCCGCCGCCAGTCGCGGATCGACATAGGCCACGCCGCCGGCGAAGTCCGTCGCCGCGCCGGCACCGTGGATCCCCAAGGCTGAGATTTCGCCGAACAGCGCCGCCACGCCGACATCGTCTCGTGCCTGGATCGTCACCTTGGAGCGCAGCTTGTACATCGTCAGGCGCTTCACCAGATCGGCCACGCGACCGGCCTCGACGTCGAGCCAGATCGCCGAGTGCGCCTGGGCCAGGAAGAAGTCGAACAGGTACTTGCCCTGCGGTGTCAGCAAGGCGGCATAGATCGCCATCGACGGCCCCAGCCGGTCGACGTCGTTACTCACGAGGCCTTGCAGGAACTCGCGCGCATCGTCGCCCTCGACCGCGATCACGGCGCGGCTCTCCAGGCGGGCATAGAGCATCTCGGCCATCGGAGGCCCTTTTTCGTAGGTCGGCGACAGTCTATCAGGTATTGAGACCGCCACGCATGAACAAGGCCTTTCGGGTTTCGTCACCCCGGCCTTGAGCCGGGGTCCATGTCGAGGGCAGAACCTGCGGTCGACATGGACCCCGGGTCTTCGCCCGGGGTGACAGGCTGGGTTGGAAGAACAAGCGCCACCCTATGGATATCCTCTTCATCACCCACAACCGCATCGGCGACGCGGTGCTGTCCTCCGGCGCGCTCGGATGGCTCGCAGAGCGGCATCCGCAGGCGCGAATCACCGTCGCTTGCGGCCCGCTGCCGGCGCCGCTGTTCGCGCATGCGCCGGGGGTCGTGGCGGTCCTGCCGATGAAGAAGCAGCGCTGGTCGAAACACTGGCTGGACTTGTGGAAACAGGTGGCGGCGAGGCGCTGGGACCTCGTGGTCGACCTGCGCGATTCCGGCATCACCTGGTCCGTGCGCGCGAAGAAGCGCCTGACACTTCGCCCGGCCAAGGGCCTGGTTCACCGGGTGCAGCACGTCGCCAACCTTCTGCGTGCCGAGCCGGCACCGGCGCCGCGCCTGTGGCCGAGCGGGGACGAGCGCGCCGCCGCCGCGGCCCTGGTCCCAGACGAGCGGCCGGTGCTGGCCATCGGCCCAACCGCCAACTGGGGCGGTAAGCAGTGGCCGGCGGATCGCTTCGCGACGCTGATCGAGCGCCTCACAAGCGCGGACGGACCGATGCCGCACGCCCCCGTCGCCGTGTTCGGCGCCCCGAATGAGCGCGAGGCGGCGCAGCCTGTCCTCGATGCGCTGCCGTCGGATCGGCGCATCGACCTCGTCGGCACCATTGAGTTGCCGGTCGCCGGCGCCTGTCTGGAACGTGTGGCGCTCTACGTCGGCAACGACAGCGGCCTGATGCACCTGGCCGCCGCCGCCGGCGCCCCGACTCTGGGCCTGTTCGGCCCGTCGCGCGACGAGCTCTACGCGCCATGGGGCCCGCGCACCGCCGTGATCCGCACGCCGGAGAGCTTCGACGAGATCACCGGCCACCCCGACTACGACTACCGCCGCCACGACAGCCACATGGGCAGCCTGACCGTCGACGCGGTGGAGACCGCAGCGCGCCACCTCTGGGCGCGCTGCCAGCAACCAGCCGCCGCGCAATGAACCCTCCCAAGCTCTCCTGCCTGGTGGTGGCGCACAACGAGGAGGCGCAACTCGCTGACTGCCTCGAACGCCTCGCCTTTGCCGACGAGATCGTCGTCGTGCTCGACAAGTGCACCGACGGTTCCAAGGCCATCGCCGAAGCCGCCGGCGCCACGCTGGTCGAAGGCTCGTGGGAGATCGAGGGCCCACGCCGCAATGCCGGCATCGACGCCTGCACCAGCGAATGGATCCTGGAAGTCGATGCCGATGAGCGCGTGCCGCCGGAACTGGCACGCGAGATCCGTCAGGTGATCGAGAGTGCGGGGCCCGGCCACTTCCTGGTGCCGTTCGACAACTACATCGGAGACAAGCTGGTACGATACGGCTGGGGCGCGTCGTGGGGTGTGAATTCCGCGCCGCGCCTGTTCTCCAAGGGCGCCAAGCGCTGGGGCGAGCAACGGATCCATCCTTCGCTCGACCTGAAGGGCACGCCGCGCCGGCTGAACGCGCGCATGGACCACTACGTCGACCGCGACATCTCCGACATGATCGCGCGCCTCGACCGCTACACCGCTGCCCGCGCCGCCGACCTGCGCGCCAGCGGCGACATCGGCTCTCTGCCCAACAATGTGCGCCGCGCCTTCTCCCGCTTCTTCAAGTGCTACGTCTCGCGCAAGGGCTACCGCGAAGGCGGCTGGGGCTTCCTGATCGCTTTGTTCGCCGGGCTCTACCCGCTGCTCAGCCACTTGCGCGCGCGATTGGAGAACTCGTGAAGGTGATGCAGGCCATGGCCGGGGCGGCGGTCGGCGGCGCCGAAGCCTTCTTCATGCGCCTGACTCTGGCGCTGCATCGCGCCGGGCTGGACCAGACCGTCCTGATCCGCAACCAGCTGCCCCGCGAAGCGATGCTGGCCGAGGCCGGCATTCCGTTTCGCCCGTTGCGCTTCGGCGGCCCGCTCGACCTGCTGACGCGCCGCCGCTTCCGCCAGGCCGTGGCCGAAGACCGGCCCGACATCGTGCTGACCTGGATGAGCCGCGCGACCGCCGCCTGCCCGCCGGTACCGATGCACGTCGCCCGGCTCGGCGGTTATTACGACCTCAAGCACTATCGTCGCTGCCATCACCTCATCGGCAACACCAAGGGCATCGCCCGCTGGTTGGTCGAGCAAGGCTGGCCGGCCGACCGCACGCACTACCTGCCGAACTTTGTCGACACCGCACCGGCCGAACCCCACCCGAAGAGCGGCAAGGTCGTCCTGGCGCTCGGCCGACTACATCCGAACAAGGGCTTCGACCTGTTGCTGTGCGCGATGGCGAAGGTCCCGGATGCGCGCCTGTGGCTGCTGGGCGACGGGCCGCAGGGCGACGAACTGCGCGCCCTCACGCTCGAACTCGGCATCGAGGACCGTATCGACTTCGTGCCCTGGACCGACGATCCCGTGCCGTACTATGCCGCCGCCGATGTGGTCTGCGTGGCCAGCCGCATCGAGCCTCTGGGCAACGTCGTGCTCGAGGCCTGGACGCACGGTACCCCCGTGGTCGCCAGCCTGGCCGACGGCCCGGTCGAGCTGATCCGCGACGGCGAGAACGGCCTGCTGGTTGACGCAGCCGACCCCGATGCGCTGGCGACCGCGCTGCGCCGCGTCCTCGACAGCGAGGACCTTTCTGCCCAACTCGCGGCCCACGGCCGCGCCGCCTACGAAGCGGAGTTCACCGAACAGGCTGTCGTCGCCGGCTACCTCGACCTGTTCCGCCGGCTCTCCTAAGCTCCCGCCAAAGGGAGAACCTCATGACCGATTTCGTCCTCGTGCACGGCGCCTGGCATGGCGGCTGGTGCTGGCGCCGCGTCGCCGACCGCTTGCGCGCCGCCGGCCACAACGCCTGGACCCCGACGCTGACCGGCCTGGGCGAGCGCAGCCACATGTTCGGGCCGGACGTCGACGTGAACACGCACGTGCAGGACATCGTCAACGTCATCAAGTGGGAGCGGCTGGACGACATCGTGCTGGTCGGCCACAGCTACGGCGGCCCGGTGATCACCGGCGTCGCCGACGCCATGCCGGAACGCATCCGCAGCCTCGTCTACCTCGACGCCCACGTGCCGCAGAATGGCCAGTCGCTACTCGACATGGCCACCGGCGAGCGTGGCCAGATGCTGCGCGGGCTGGTCGAGAAGTATGGCGACCACCTGCCACCGACGTCCGCCGAGGTCTTCGGCGTCACCGATCCGGACGACGCGAAGTGGGTCGACAGCCTGTGCACAAAGCAGCCGGCCGGCTGCATGACCGTACCGATCCCGCTGACCGGCGCCTATGGCCAGGTGAAACGGCGCATCTATGTATTGGCCGGCGCCTACGTCGGCAGCTATTTCCACGACTACGCCGAACGTTTCCGCGAGGATCCGAGCTGGGAGGTCGAAATGCTCCCCACCGGCCATGACATGATGGTGACCATGCCCGACGAGGTCACCGACCTGCTGCTGAAGGCGCAATGAGATGACCGAACGCTACGACCTGATCGTTTCCGGCGGCGAAGTCGTCAGCCACGCCGGGCGCGCCAAATTCGACATCGGCATCCGCGACGGCCGCTTCGCCGCCTTCGGCGACCTCGGCAAGGCGGATGCGGCCGCACGCTACGACGCCGCCGGTCTCACGGTCCTGCCCGGCGTGATCGACACCCAGGTCCACTTCCGCGAGCCCGGCGCGCCAAACAAGGAGACGCTGGAAAGCGGCAGCCGCGGCGCGGTGCTGGGCGGGGTGGTCGCGGTGTTCGAGATGCCGAACACCAATCCGCTGACCACCACGCCGGAAGCGCTCGCCGACAAGCTGGAGCGCGCCAGGACCATGTGGTGCGACCACGCCTTCTACATGGGCGCGACCGGCGAGAACGCGGAGCAGCTTGGTGCACTGGAACGGCTGCCGGGCTGCCGCGGCGT
>CAZVLI010000235.1:0-6498 GCA_964627965.1 uncultured Rhodospirillales bacterium | reverse complement strand
GTTCCTACCGTACGGCCGCCGTGCGCGCCTGTTCGCCTGGCCAGCAGTCCTCGGCGACTGGCTCGCCCGCCGCGAACGCCGCCGCGCCGGCCTCCGCCGCCTCTTCGTTGTAGACGGTGAAGTTGAGCAGGAAGGTGCGGTTGGCGTAGGCGCGGCCGAGGTAGAAGCCGGGCCGCACCATGCGCACCTCGTCGCGGATACGCAGGCCGCCGCGCCCGGCCAGGCTGTCTGGCCCGGCCTGATAGCCCTCGATCTCGTCGTTGTAGAGATAGTCGATGATGATCGACTCGCGCCGCGCGTCGAGCAGGCTGACGCCGCAATAGAGCTTGGCCGGGAACATCAGCCACACCTCGTTGCGCGGGAATAGCAGGCGCAGCGGCCCCTCGCGCGGGATGCGCGTGGTCATCAACGCGCCGGGATCGTCGATCAACGCGCGCATCGGCTGGAAGTCGGCGATCAGGTTCCGCAGCACGCGCTGGTCGCGATAGAACACCTTGCCTTTCCAGAGCACGCGGCCGACCCGCTCCAGCTTTTCGATCTTGGCGCTGGCGATGCGGCCGGCCAGCCCGCCCAACACCTCGCCGAGCCGAACCTCCAGGCTCTCGCCGCGCGGGAAGAACAGGTCGCCGAGATAGGCGCCGTCCGGGATCGGCCCGGCGGTGAGGCGGCCGTAGATCTGGTCAATCTTCTCCTGTGGCAGGTTGCGGACGTTCTCCGGCGTCAGCGTCATCAGGTCGGCGCGCGACAGCGGCACGTCGTGCTCGACCCGGGCCAGGTCGACGCGGAACACCTTGGTCGGGTTCTCCGGGTCGTGCAGCGTCGTGTCTCGCAACGGCGCGTAGGGCACGTCGGACTGCGCCTGTGCCGACGTCTGCCAGGTGGCGGCGGCTGCCAGGGCGAGACCGACCGCGGCAAGGTGGCGAAGATGGATGCGCATCGGTCGTCCCCCCTACAGCGTCGCCAGGAAGGCGATCAGCGCTCGCTTGTCGGCGTCCGACAATCGCGTGCCGAAGAAGTGGCCGTCGTTCTCAACCCGGTCGAGCACGTTGGAGTAATAGGTCTGAATGAAGTCGCTGCGGACCCGCGTGAGGTCGAGCAGGAAGTACCCCGGCTGCGAACGCAGTAGTCGGCGTAGCTCGCTGAGTCCGGCCTTCAGTTCCTTGAACCGCTGGACGGTGAGCTGCGCCTCGTACTTGGCCTCCAGCTTCTCCGGGTCGCGCTCGTCGAGCAGCAGATCCTGCAGCAGGTCCTTGTAGCGCAGGCTGTTGATGAGCACGGCCGGGAAATCCTTCGGCACGCGCAGGCTCAGGCCGGTCTCCAGGTCGCCGATCTTCACCTGCGGCGCGACGTCGATGATGATCTCCTCGCTGGTGAGGAACATCTTCCGCCCGCGCCGCTCCGGCCACAGCAGCCGTTCGGCTGACGCCACGAACAGCTTGTAGCGGCCCTCGACGCTGGCATCGAACGGCCAGCAGGCCGGTGGATCAGCGACCGGGCGGTTGTCCGCGTCGACATAGGGCGCGTAGTAGAATTGCAGTTCCGGCTTCGACGGCTCGCCGCAGAGCTCTGGCCCGATGGCGTTGTTGTGCATGAAAGGCGCGTGCGCCCACAGGCTCAGGAGCGACGGCGGCCGGTAGTAGCCGCGCCCGCCGCCGGCGAAGATCTCCTTCTGCGCCGGGTCGGCCGGGCGTTCCATGTAGCTGCGCGAGGCATACTCGTCCCACACCCGCGTCGCCATGTGATTGGAGTGCAGGGCTCGGGCCTGGTAGGTGCCGACACGACTGGCCAGCACCGGTCGTTCCGCGCTCAGGAAGTCGACGCGCAAAGTCGGGTCGGCCTGGTCGACGGCATGAAAGTCGGTCTCGTCGTAGGGCCCGGCCTGGCTGGAATGGCAGCCGGCGCAGTTGTAGGCGAACAGCCGTCGGCCGCGCTCCACCGCCCCGTCGCCAAACTCGTCGTCAAGCTGCACCCTCAGCTCATCCAAGCTGGATAGCCCGCGCGCCTGCCACAGGTCGGTCGGCCGCGCGGTCAGGAAGAAGTTCACCACGTCGCCCAGCCGGTCCTCGATGGCGCGGAAGCTGGCGCAGTCGCGCCGGCACTGGCCGATGTCGAACGGCGTCTGGCCGTAGTTGCGCTGCGCCGGATCGACCGCGCGCAGGTCCGGCACGTGGTTCAGCCAGCACTGTTCCGCACAGCTACCGATGTTGAAGTAGACGCGTTGGATCGCCTCCGCATACCCGATCGAGTCCTCGCCGCCCTTCAATACGTGCGGCACCGGCTCGGTCTGCTCGCTGCGCCGCCAGCACTTGCCCGACTTGTCCGGCTCGCACCAGCAACTTCGGGGGTCGGCGCCTTCGGCGCAGCTTGACGCCTTACGCCACTTCAGCACCCGATGGTCGTGCAGCGGCCGCTTGGCGAAGTTGATGATGGCGTTCATCGTGCCGGGGTTCGACACCGTGTCCATCGGCAGCGCCGAGGTGTCGACCGTGCCGGGACGGGCATAGGCGATGAGCTGCCATTCCAGGCGATGCTTGGACATGCCGGACGCCAGCATCTGCGACATGCGGCTGTACTGGTTGCCGACCAGTCCCTTCAGGTTCTCCCACTTCGG
Source organism: uncultured Rhodospirillales bacterium (assembly GCA_964627965.1). Lineage (GTDB taxonomy): Bacteria > Pseudomonadota > Alphaproteobacteria > JAVKFY01. The sequence goes on along the minus strand of CAZVLI010000235.1, from coordinate 3,887 downwards.
CGCGTTCGCGTCGGCCGGCGGATTCAGTGGGTCGAACGCGACGTGACAGGCGCCGCAGGCCATGCCGATGCGGAAGGGCGGCTCGACCGAACCGTCGAACAGCCGGTTCATGCGCGAGTCAGGGCTGCCGCTGTCATCGTCCAAGAACGTACGATAGCCGTCCCACGACGCGGCCGAGCCGTTCAGTTTCACCCAGGCATCACGGTCGAAGCGTGGATTGGGGAACTTGCGCAGGCCGACCACGCCGGCCGACGTGCCGTAGCGCAGGTCGCACGCGCTTTGCCGCTGATCCTCCGGCCCGTGTGGTGTCGACTGGTTGTAGGGCGAGTCCTCAATGTCGCAGGCCGGGTCGCGGTAGCCGCGCTTGCCGACCGACTCGAGCAGCGCATCGTCCCCGGGACACCACTGGAAGCCGTAGGTCTCGTCCAACGACCGCGCCGGGCAGTTGTCGGTGCCGGGCACGCAGCAATCCGGGTCCGGCATCGCGCCCCAGGCCTGGAACAGGTCGCCTTTGTTCTCCGCGCCGAGGACCAGGTACCAGTCGATCGCCGCGCCCAGCCGCTGCGGATAGGCATAGGTATAGAAGCGGTCGTTGAACGCGGTGGCGAAGAACCAGATCTCGCGACCGACGCTTTCCGACAGCGACAGGCCTTCGTCGCCAGCGGCGTAGCCCGGGCTCAGGCTGCGCTGCGCCTGTGTTGCCGGTGTCGTCAGCAACGCAACGACGACAAAGAACGCGGCCAGAATCCAGCCGCGCAAGACGGTCCTGTCCCCCATGGAACGCGTCCCCGCTATGACCCCGCGACCTCGTGAAGCGATGAGGCCGAGCCCTTCAGGCTCAGATCATTGTGGGGACAGTCGGCCTTGGCAGGCTCGTGACAATCTCAAGCCATTCGGGGGACGGGCCGCTAGCCGCGATGTTCGCTCACGTAGTCGGCGCAGGCGGCGAGGCTGGTGATGCGACCGTAATCGGCTTCGGGAATCTCGACGCCGAACTTCTGCGACACGGCGATCACGAAGTTCAGGAAGTCCATCGAGTCGATATCCAGGTCGTTGCGCAGATCAGTGCCGGCATCGATGCTGTCGACATCGAGGTCCGGCGCGACATCGCCCAGGGCGGCGCGGACGCCCGCCAGGATATCAGGATCAGTCATAGCGCCTCCGGTTGCTGCAGCAGACGGTCGATGGTTGCGAGCAGGCGGCTGCCCTGGGCGCCGTCGCTGCCGCGGTGGTCGGCGCTCAGTGTACAAACGACGGTCGGTCGGACGACGACCGCACCGTCGACGGCGACAGGCTGCTCGCGGATGCCGCCGAAGCCGACCAGCGCCAGTTGCGGTGGATAGATCACGCCGATGACTTCCTCCACGCCACGCTCGCCCAGGCTGGTGATCGTGACCGTCGGGTCTGTCATCTCCGACCCACGGATGCGGCCGGTCCGGGCGCGTGTAACGAGGTCGCGCATCGCTGCCATCAGCTCGCCCAGTGACTTCTCGTCTGCATCGTGAATTGCCGGCGCCATCAGGCCGCCGCCACGCAGCGCGATCGCCCAGCCGACATGGATCGCGCCGGATGGCTCCGGTCCGTCGTCGGTCCAGAAACCGTTGAGCGCCGGCGCTTCACGCAACGCCAGCGCCGTCGCTTTCAGCAGCAGGACGCCGGCCAGCAGCCGCTCCGCGACCGGCTTTCGTTCGTTCTCCGCCGCCAGCCACGTCATCGCCGCGTTCATGTCGATGGTCTGGCGCAGGTAGTAGTGCGGGATCTCCCGCTTGGCGCGCGCCATCGCGCCGCCGATCGCCTTGCGCATCGCGGCAGGATCGAAGCCGGTGCGCCGCGCCGGCGCCGCCTGGGCGGGCCTGGCTCCAGTCGGCGCAGCCTCCACGTCAGCCAGCGAGATCGCACCGTCGGGGCCGCTGCCCCTGAGCGCGGTGAGATCGATGCCGCACTCCGCCGCCACGCGCCGGGCCACCGGCGAAATGCGTAGCCGTCCGCCAGCGGCGGCAGGCGCCACCGCCGGCGCTCTCGTAACCGGCGCGGGCGCGGGCTTCGGTTCGAGCACCTTGGGTTCCGCAGGCTTCGGCTCTGGCGTTGTTGGCGTTGCCGGTGCGTCGCCGCTGTCGATCATCGCCAGCACGGTGCCGACCGGCACCTTCTCGCCGACGGGCACGACGATTTCGGTCATTGTCCCGGCCTCGAACACCTCGATTTCGATGGCGCCCTTGTCGGTCTCGATCACGGCGATGATGTCGCCGCGCGCGACCGTGTCGCCCGGCTGGCGCAGCCACTCCACGACGGTGCCGTCCTCCATGTCGGCACCCAGCGAGGGCATGCGGAACTCGCTCATGGCCGTACCCAACAGGCTCGACGCACTGCGTCGAGGGCCGGCTTCCCAGTATGAGCGTGCTGCTGCGCGCTCACGGCCGTGCCCAACAGGCTCGACGCACTGCGTCGAGGGCCCGCTTCCCAGTATGAGCGTGCTGTTGCGCGCTCATCTCGGTCGCACGAGTTCGGTGACGGCCTGGCGGATGGTATCGACCTGCGGCACGGAAGCGTCTTCCAGGTGCTTCGGGTAGGGGATCGGCACCTCGACGCCGCACAGCCTCGAGACCGGGGCATCGAGTTCGTAGAAGGCCTGCTCCATGATCCGCGCCGCGATCTCCGCCGACAGGCTGCCCGAGCGCCAGCCTTCGTCGACCACCAGCGCCCGATGCGTCTTGGCGACCGACGCGATGATGGTGGCGTCATCCAGCGGGCGGAGGCTGCGCAGGTCGATCACTTCCGCTTCGATTCCGTCCGTCGCCAGCGCCGCCGCTGCCTCGAGACATTTCGCCAGGCTGCCGCCATAGGTGATGACGCTCACGTCGGTGCCGGAACGGCGCACCTGGGCCTTGAAGATGTCGGCTTCGGCGTCGTCGGCTTCGCCTTCGGCGTTGTAGAGCTGCACGTGTTCAAAGATCAGGACCGGGTTCGGGTCCTGCAACGCCGGCCACAACATCGCCCGTGCGTCCGCCACCGTTGCCGGCGCCAGCACCTTCAGGCCGGGGATGTGCGCATACCAGCCTTCCAGGCTGTGCGAGTGCTGCGCCGCGAGCTGGCGGCCGGCGCCGGTCGCCATGCGGATCACCAGCGGTACCGCGAACTGGCCGCCTGACATGTGCGGGATCGTCGCTGCGTTGTTGACGATCTGGTCCAGCGCGAGCAGCGAGAAGTTGACGGTCATGATCTCGACGATCGGCCGCATGCCGTTCAGCGCTGCCCCGATACCGGCGCCGACGAAGGCGGATTCCGACAGCGGCGTGTCGCGGATGCGTTGCTCGCCGAACTCGTCCAGCAGGCCCTTGGAGACGGCGTAGCAGCCGCCATAGCGGCCGACATCCTCGCCCATCAGGAACACGCGTTCGTCGCGGCCGATCGCCTCGCGGATCGCCTCGCGCACGGCCTCGCGGTAGGTCATCGTCGCCATCAGGCCGGCACCTCGTCCATCAGCACGAAGCGTTCGAGATCTTCCAGCGGCTCCCACTCTGCCGCTTCGGCGAAGGCGACGGCGGCTTCGACTTCGGCGGCGACCTCGGCTTCAAGCGCTTCGACATCGTCGTCGTGCACCAATCCGGCCGACTTTGCCCAGTCGCCGAACTTGGCCAGCGGGTCGTGCTCTTTCCACTGCTCGACCTCCTCCTTGGAGCGGTAGAGCTGGGCGTCGAACATCGAGTGCGGGCGGAAGCGGTAGGTGCGCGCCTCCAGGAACATCGGTCCGGCGCCGTCGCGGATCGCCGCCACGGCCTCGCGCGTGGCCGCTTCCACGGCGACCACGTCCATGCCATCGACCTGGCGCGACTCGACCCGGTAGGCGGCCGCCTTCAGGTGGATGTCGGTCTCCGACTCGGAGCGGT
>CAZVLI010000234.1:0-6551 GCA_964627965.1 uncultured Rhodospirillales bacterium | reverse complement strand
ATCACGATATCGACGTCGCGCAGCCCCTCGCGCATGTCGTGGAACACCTCCACGCCCATGCGGTCGACGTCGCGCGGCAGCAGCGTCGGCGGCGCGATCACCCGCACCCGCGCGCCCATGATGTTCAGCGCCAGGATGTTGGAGCGCGCCACCCGGCTGTGCAGGATGTCGCCGCAGATCGCCACCTGCAGCCCGGCAAGCCGGCCGCGCCGGCGGCGGATCGTCAGCGCGTCGAGCAGTGCCTGGGTCGGGTGCTCGTGGCTGCCGTCGCCGGCATTGATCACCGAACCGTCGACCTTCTCCGACAGTAGCTGCACGGCGCCGGAATGCGGGTGGCGCACGACCAGGATGTCGGGGTGCATGGCGTTCAGCGTCATCGCCGTGTCGATCAGGGTCTCGCCCTTCTTGATCGACGAGGCGCTGACCGACATGTTGATCACGTCGGCGCCCAGGCGCTTGCCCGCCAGCTCGAACGAGGTGCGCGTCCGCGTGCTGTCTTCGAAGAACATGTTGATGAGCGTGCGGCCGCGCAGGCTGGCGCTCTTCTTGTCGACCTGGCGGTTTTGGGTGACGTAGGTGTCGGCGAGATCGAGAATGGCGCCAATGTCCGCCGGGGAGAGAGACTCGATACCCAGCAGGTGGCGATGCGGAAAAACCGAAACCGGCGCGTTCATTAAAGCGCCAGTGTATAGGTCGCTCGATGACAACGGGCAAGCCGGCAATGGCCGGTAGGCGAAAAAAGGCGGATTCAATGACGGACGAGACCGGACAGCTCTCCCCGGAGGGCCGGGTGGTGATGGTAAGCGGCGCGAATCGCGGCATCGGCGAGGCGATCAGCCGGCGACTGCTGGCCGACGGCTACACGCTCAGCCTGGGCAGCCGGAAGCCCCCCGCCCTGCCCGACCTGAGCGAGGACGGTCGGGTGGCGCAGTTCGACTTCGACGCCGAGGACACGGGCAGCCCGGCACGCTGGGTCGCACGTACGGTCAGCCGCTTCGGCCGGCTCGACGCGATCGTGAACAATGCCGGCGTCGCCATCCCCTTCGACTTCGAGAGCGAGGACGAGACCAATCTCGACCTGATGCTGGAGGTCAACGTGAAGGCGCCCTACCGCCTGACCAAGGCCGCCATGCCGCATCTGCGCGCGGCCGGCTCGGGCCGGGTGATCAACATCGCCTCGCTGTCCGGCATCCGTCACAAGGGCGGCTCGATCGGCTATTCGATGAGCAAGCACGCGATGATGGCGCTCTCCACCGGGACCCGTATGGCCGCCTGGGACGACGGCGTGCGCGTCACCACGGTCGCCCCCGGCGCCACAGCGACGCCAATGGGACTGGCCAACACCGTCGTGCCGGAGGATCAGATGACCCAGCCGGCCACCGTCGCCGCGCTCGTGTCGACGGCGCTGTCGATGCCTAACACCGCTTCTGTGGTGACGATCCCGGTGAACGCGGTGCTGGAGCCGACGGTCTAAGCGCCGAAACCGCTGCCTTGAACCGTTCCAACCACACGTCGGCGTGAGGACGGCATCCGCAATCGCCGCCAGGTCGTAGCTCTACCAGGTCCGGCCGTCGCCGGGCCTGGAGGTCTGGCGATGGCGGTGCCGTGTTCAAGGCCTGCCGTCGCCGCGCTCTCCCGGCGCAAAAGAGGAGTTCAAACGGATGCGTATCAAAATGACGACCCTGGGCGTCTTGGCCGCGAGCCTCATCGCCGGCCAGGCGTTAGCCGCGGCACACGCGAAGCAAGCGGTGATGGCTGGCGACCAGGACGTCTCCGGCGGCACCGTGACCGCCGCAAAGATCGTCGCCGCCGACAATGGTTGGCTGGTCGTGCACCGCACCGACGGCATGAAGCCGGGCCCGGTGGTCGGTCACGCGCCGCTGAAGAAGGGCGAAAACAGCGACGTCGCGGCGATTCTGACCGAGCCGGTGAAGCCGGGCGAGAAGCTCATGCTGATGCTGCACGGCGAGGGCGGCGGCATGAAGACCGGGATCTTCGAATACTCGCTGGGCGCCAAGGAAGACGGGCCGATCAAGGTCGACGGCAAGCTGGTGATGACGGTGATCACCGCCAAGTAAGGCGCATCGGCACGTCATGATCATCGGCGGCGCGGGCTTTCACGACATGTGATCCGCGCCGCCTTTGCGTCAAGCGGCGGTCAATGCCACCTCGATGTTCGGAGCCTGCGTCAGGGTCTGGTAGACGACGCAGTAGCGTTCGGTGAGCTTCAGCAGCGTGTCGCGCTGTTCCTCGGTCAGGTTGCCGCCGACCTCGAAGGTCATACGGATGTCGCGGAAGCCGACCGGGGCGTCCTTGGCGACGCCCAGCGTGCCGCGTACGTCCAGGTCGCCCTCGGCCTTCACCCTGGCCTCGCCGATGTCGAGCTCCATCGCGGTGGCGACGGCGTTCAGGGTAACGCCGGCGCAGGCGACCAGCGCCTGCAGCAGCATGTCGCCGGAACAGGCGTGCAGGCCGGAGCCGCCGCCTGCCGGGTGCAGGCCGGCCTCGACCAGGGCGCGGCCGGTCTCCACCGAGCAGGTGACCTCGTCGCCGAGCGCGCCTTCGGCGCTGAGCGTGATGATCGCCGCCTCGGGCTCGTCGCGATAGCGCGCCTTGATCGGCGCCTGGATCTTCTTCAGTTCGGCCGCGTCCATGAAGTCCTCCCTAGCGCTGGCCTTCCCAGGTTTCGCCGCTGGCCGCCTCGGCCTTGGCGAAGGCGTCGCGCAGCTTGGCGACGGCATCGGCCGGCAGCTGCCCCCGCTCGGCGACGGCCAGGTTGTGCTCGACATTGGCCGGGTTGGTGGAACCGACGATGGCCGTGGTCACGCCCGGCTGCGCCAGGGTGAAGCGCAACGCCAGCTCGACCCAGGCGTCGGCGGCCAAGCCGAAATCCGCTGGCGAGATCCCCATCGCCGCCAGCCGCCCGGCATAGGTGCGCGAGTAGTTGGCGTAGATACCCTTCTGCTCGCCGACATCCTTCCAGGCGGCGTTGGCGATCGGCCGCTTGGCCAGCACGCCGACATTGTTCGCCACCGCCACCGGCAGCACGGAATCGATGTTGGCCTGGTCGCAGAAGCTGACCGAGGTCTCGATCACGGCCACGTCGGGCTGGGCGGCGGCCCACGCCACCGCCTCGTTGTCGCCGGAATAACCGGCGTGCAGGATCTTGCCCGCTTCGCGCGCCTTCACCAGCGCGCCCAGCGCGTCGCCCCGCTGCAGCACGTCTAGCTCGCAACTGTGCAGCAACATGACGTCGAGGTGGTCGGTCTTCAGCCGCTTCAGCGCGCGGTCGACGGTCTTGGTCACGGTCTCGGCGGTCCAGGCCTCGCCGCCGATGTCGTCGAACTTCTGGCCGCACTTGGAGACCAGGACATACTCGTCGCGCCGGCCGGCGACGGTGGCGCCGATGGCCTCTTCCGACCCGGCATACGCCGCGGCGGTGTCGATCAGGTTGATGCCCCTGTCGAGCAACTTGTTGAGGATCGTGGCGACCTCGTTCTGATCGGTTGCCAGGAAGCCGACCGGGCCGGCGCCGAATCCCAGCGCCGTGACCTCGAAGCCGGTCTTGCCGAATGTGCGTTTTTCCATTGGTTGCCCCCCTGTGGATCGTGCCGTCGGCCGGCAGCCTGCGACTCGCCGCCGGCATCGTCAACTGGCCCCGACGCCGCGTTGACGCCATGATGACCCGGCCGCGACGGGGAGCCTGCCGCCATGACCGACGCCGATATCGCCACTTTCGCCAGCGCGCTGGACGAGCGCGTCGTCGAGATCACCGAACGCTGCACGCAATGCGGCAAGTGTTTCGAGGCCTGCCCGATGACCGAGCCGGTCGGCATCGCCGACGCCGATCCGGGCGCGGTGCTGGGCGGCGTGATCGACCTGCTGAAGGGCGGAGAGGGCAACGCGACGGCGCGGCGCTGGGCCGACGTCTGCACCCGAAGCGGCTTCTGCATTCCCGCCTGCGACGACGGCGTCAACGCGCGATTCATGATGGGCATGACCAAGCTGGCGATGAAACGCCGCGACCACGACAACGAAACGCTCGCGCGGGCGGCGACGGACAGTTTTCGCGCCATGACGCGCGGCGTGCGGATGCTCTCACGCCTGCAGATGCCGCCGGAGACGCTATCGCGGGTCAACCCGCGCCCCAGCCGCAAGCCGCCAACGACCGCGCCGGACGTGGTGTTCTACACCGGCTGCAACATCCTGCGGACGCCGCACATCGCCCTGCTCTGCCTCGACATTCTCGACCGGCTGGGCGTCAGCTACGAGGTCAAGGGCGGCACCTCGACCTGCTGCGGCATCTTCCAGTTCAATGCCGGCGACGCCGACGCCTCGGGCCGCGTCGCGTTCAACTCCATCGACCAGCTCGCCAGCGCCGGTACGGCAGAGGTGCTGGCGTGGTGCCCGAGCTGCCAGACGCAGATGAGCGAGATCACGCTGCCGGCGTTTCAGCGCTTGCGTGAACAGACACCGTTCGAACTGACGCCGTTCCTGGTCTTTCTCGCGCGCAACCTGGACCGGTTGCGTCCGTTGATGACGCACCGGGTGGAGAAGCGGGTGGCGCTGAACGAGCGGCCGGCGGTGCCGGAGGCGATGGCGGCGGTGAAGACGATCCTTGCGGCCATCCCGGGGCTCGAATTCGTCGACCTGGACGTGCGCCGGATCGGCAACATGTCGAACTATCTGAGCGTGCTGCCGGCGTTCAAGACCGAACTCAGGGCGGCGGAATTCAAGGCTGCCAGCGAGGCCGGGGTGACGACGCTGGCGACCGTCTACCACGCCTGCCACCGCGAGCTATGCCACTACGAGAAGGACGTCTCGTTCGAGATCGTCAACTTCATGGAGCTGCTCGGCGAGAGCATGGGGCTGCAAAGCCCGGACATCTACAAGCGGCTGAAGATCATGCAGGACGTCGACGCGATGATCACCGACGCCAGCGACCTGGTCGCGCGCCACGACCTCGACCTGGAGGATCTGCGCGCGGTGCTCTACGCCGACATGCTGGGCGCCGCGACGCCCGCGGCTAGTTCCGATAGTCGATCTCGTCCCAGTGCTTGAACTCGACCTTCCAGCGGTTGCACTTGAAGGTGACGAACTCGACGACGTCGCACTGGCCGTTGCGGATGGCCGTGTCGAACATCATGCCGCCGAGGACTGCCAGGAAGACGAAGACCAGCACGACGGCGAAACGATCCTTCATCTTCGCCCAGAAGAGCTGCCGCGGCGTCAGCGGGCCGCGCCGCCGCGCCCGCTCCTTGTAGTAGGCCGCCGTTTCGGCGAGCCAGTCGTCCGACGGCAGACCGTCCTTATCCACCTCGCTCATAGGCGTCCAAGGCTCCTTGCAGGATGTACGTCGCGGCCAGCTTGTCGACCAGTTCGCCGCGCCGCTTGCGCGTCGTATCGGCGTCGATGAGCATCCGCTCCACCGCCGCCGTCGACAGCCGCTCGTCCCAGAATAACAAAGGCATGTCCCGCGCCGCCAGCAGGTTGGCGGCGAACGCCCGGGTGGCCTGGCAGCGCGGGCCCTCGGTGCCGTCCATGTTGATCGGCAGGCCGAGCACGATGCCGCCGACCTCGCGCTCGTCGAGCAGCGCGAAGAGTTCGGCCAAGGTCGGCGCCAGCTTCTTCTTGCGGGCCAGCGTGACCAGCGGCGAGGCGATCATCCAGCCGCCGTCGGTGAGCGCGCAGCCGATCGTCTTGGTGCCAAGATCGAGGCCGATCAGGCGGCGGCCGGCGGGCACCGCGGCGCGCAATTCGCTCATCTTGTCGACGATCATGACGGATGTTAGCTTCCGGCCGCTTTTCAGCGGCATTTCCGGTGGACACGCACCCGCGTCGGCGCCAATAACGGCCTCGGGGCGGACGCGTAAGGCAAGGTTTTCGCATATGTCGGTAGACAAGGCCACGGTAGCCAAGATCGCGCACCTGGCGCGCATCAAGGTGCCCGACGACGAGCTGGACGGGCTGGTCGGCGAGCTCAACAACATCCTGGGCTGGGTCGAGCAGCTCGGCGAGCTGAATACCGCCGACGTGCAACCGATGGCGTCGGTGCACGACGAGGCGCTGCGCTGGCGCGCCGACGAGGTCAACGACGGCGGCAAGGCGTCCGACATCGTCGCCAACGCGCCCGACGGCGTGGAGCACTTCTTCGCCGTGCCGAAGGTGGTCGAGTGATGGCGGACCTCACCGATCTCACCATCGCGGAGGCGCGCGACGCGCTGGCCAAGGGCGAGACCACGTCCGCCGCGCTGACCGAGGCGCATGTCGAGGCCGTCGCCGCCGCGCGCCCGCTCAACGCCTTCATCACCGAGACGCCGGAGCTGGCCATGGACATGGCCAAGGCGTCCGACCAGCGCCGCAGCGGCGCCTCGGGCGCCCTGGAAGGCGTGCCGCTGGCGATCAAGGACCTGTACTGCACCAAGGACGTGCTGACCACGGCCGGCAGCCACAGCCTGGACGGCTTCACCCCACCCTACGAATCCACGGTGACGCAGAAGCTGTGGGACGCCGGCGCGCGCGTCGAGCTGGGCTCCGATCTCGCCGAGCTC
>CAZVLI010000233.1:0-6600 GCA_964627965.1 uncultured Rhodospirillales bacterium | reverse complement strand
ACAGTCTGGCGCTGTTCGCGCGGCTGCGGCCGTTGCTGGCGGAGCGCCACCGCGCCGGCTTCGTGCGGCACGGTCACGGCGATCTGCACCTGCACAACATTTGCCTGCTCGACGGCGAGCCCGTCCTGTTCGACGCCATCGAGTTCAATGACAGCCTCGCCTGCGTCGATGTCCTCTATGACTTCTCCTTCCTGCTGATGGATTTGGTGCATCGCGATTTGCGCGGGCTCGCCAACCAAGCGCTCGGCCGGTACGTGGCGGATCCGGACAACGCCTGCGGCCTGGCGGCGGTGAACCTGTTCTGCTCGCTGCGTGCCGCGATCCGCGCCAAGGTCGGGGTCCCGGCGTTGCAGACAGCGTCGGATCGGGATGCCGCGAAGGCGGAGATCGCCGCCTACTTCGCGCTCGGCCGTCGTTTCCTCGAGCCGGTCGCGCCACGGCTGGTGGCGATCGGCGGGCTGTCCGGCACCGGCAAGACGACGCTCGCCGCTGCGCTCGCGCCGGATCTCGGTGGGTTGCTTGGCGCGCTGCACCTGCGCACCGACGTGATCCGCAAGCGCCTGGCCGGCGTCGCCGATGACGAGACATTGCCGCCGGAAAGCTATACGCGCGAAGCGTCGGACAAGGTCTATGCCGAGATGATGGGCCTCGCGGAGGCCGCGCTCGGCGCCGGTTGGCCGGTCGTCATGGACGCGGTGTTCATGGCCGAGGAGGAGCGACACGTCGCCGCCGACATGGCGCGCCGACATGGGGCGCGCTTCGACGGGCTCTGGCTCACGGCGCCGACCGATGTCCTGAAGCGGCGTGTCGATGCCCGCACCGGCGATGCGTCCGACGCCACATCCGATGTCGTCGCGCTTCAGGTCACCCACGCGCATCCGGTGAGGGACTGGCAGAACGTGGATGCCAGCGGTGGACCGGCGGCGACCGTCGCGGCGGCGCATAGAATCCTGGGCCTCGTCTGACGTGCCCGAGCTACCCGACATTGTCGATTACATCGAGGCGCTGAAATCGCGTGTTCTGGGTCAGCCGCTGGAGCAGGTTCGTGTATCGCATCCGTTCCTCGTGCGCACTGCCGAGCCGCCGCTGAAGTCGGCCTTCGGGCGCGAGGTCACTGGCCTGCGCCGTGTCGGCAAGCGCATCGCCTTCGGCCTCGGAGACGACCTGTGGCTGGTCCTGCACCTGATGATCGCCGGCCGCTTGCACTGGAAACCGCCGGGCGCCAAGCCGCCGGGCAAGCGCGGACTGGCCTGCTTCGACTTCCCCGAGGGCACGCTGCTGCTGACCGAAGCCGGGAGCAAGCGCCGCGCCGCATTGCACCTAGCTGCCGGGCCGGAAGGCTGGCGGGCGTTCGATCCCGGCGGACTGGAAGTGCTGGAGAGCGATTTCGATACCTTTGCCGAGCGTCTGCGGGCGGCGAACCACACATTGAAGCGCGTGCTCACCGACCCACGCACCTTCTCCGGCATCGGCAACGCCTACTCCGACGAAATCCTGCTCCGGGCGCGGCTGTCGCCGGTGGCGATGAGCCAGGCGATTGATAACGGCGAAGCGCGCCGGCTCTACGACGCCACCCGCGAGACATTGGACGACTGGGTTGAACGTCTGCGTGCGGCGACCGGCGATGGCTTCCCGGAGAAGGTCACGGCTTTCCGCGACGGCATGGCGGTGCACGGTCGCTACGGCGAGCCATGCCCGGTGTGTCAGACACCGGTGCAACGCATCCGACACGCCAGCAACGAGACCAACTACTGCCCGCGCTGCCAGACCGGTGGGAAGGTGCTGGCCGACCGTTCGCTGTCGCGCCTGTTACGCAAGGACTGGCCGCGCTCGATCGAGGAACTGGAAGAGCGCGGTTTGGCGAAGCGTTAGCCGTCAAGCCGCCGGCAGCGTGGGTTGTCCGGATTGGTGGCCCCGCGCGGCACGGCCGCGTCCGGTTTCAGCGCGTCGATGCGGTAGAGCCGGATCGACCGTCCGACCATCGCCACCGGCTCGTAGGCGTCGAGCCAAGCATAGCTGCCACAGGTCGCGTCGACGGTCAGGAACAGGCTGATCGCGATCCAACCCGTCGTCGGGCGCTCCGGCGGCAGCGGCTTGAAGCCAGGCACGAAGCGGCTTGGATCGGCGCTACCGTTATAAGCGACGGCGATCTCGCGAATGTCCCGTTGCCGGACCGTCTCTGCCAGCCGCCTCAGGTCCTGCCCCCAGTCGAGGTCGCCGTTGATCAGGAACTTCTCCGGCTTATCGTGCGCGGCCAGGTTGAAGTAGGACAGATGGTCTGGGTGAGCGAGCACCGCGCTGGCCAACTGTGCCGCCAGCAGCAGCACCACGGCCACGCGGCCGGCCCAGTTGATCTGCGCCAACCGCCAGCAGGCGTAGCCGGCCCCGACCGCCAGCATTGGATAGAGCACGAAGGCGTGGCGCAGCCCGATGTTGATCCGGCTGAAGCCGCAGACGAAGGCGAGCAACACTGCGGCGGCCACCGGCACGGCGAGCCGTCGCCAGTCCCGTGCCCGGCATCCTTCAACTGCCATCCAGGCCAGGCCGGCGAGACCGGCCAGCAAGAGGGGGAGCGGCGTGCGCACGGCGAAGGCGACTGGATAGAAGTACCACCAGCCGTCCATGCTGGTCTGGCCGAGCAGATAGGCCGCGTGCCCGGCGATGTTGTGCGCGGCAACGCCGGCGATGCCGAGCGGTATCGCCGTGGCGAATGTCGGTGGTTCGAAACCGAACCCATAGATCGCCCACAGCGCCAGGACGATCAGCATCAGCATGGCGAGGAGCTGTACGGGCCGCAGCGGAAAGACCGGTCGTGCAGTGCCGATCATGCCGCGCAGCACGACCCATGCGGCCAGCACCAGTCCGAGGAACGGGATCGCCGAGAACTTCGTCGCCAGCGCCAATGCACCGGTGACGGCCAGCAGAACCGCCGCCGCCCAGCTCGGCCGGTCGAACCAGACCATCAGGAGGGCGAAGGTCGCGGTCAGGGTGGCGACACTCGGCACGTCGGTGGCGGCGACACCGGCGTTTCCCAGCAGTGGCGGCAGGCTTGCCAGGAAGAACACCGACAACGTCGCCACCGCTGGCCCGGTCAGGTGCTTCGCCCATGCCCAGACCGAAACCAGCAGCAGCACGAAGAACGGCAACATCCCGAGCCGCGCGAGTGTCAGCGCTCGCTCGTAGTCCGACGCGGCGTCGAGCAGCGCCCGACCTTCCTCGAAGATGCCTTCGGTCCGGAGTGCGCGCATGCCGTCGAGATAGGGCAGTGCCGCGGCGGCCAGCCGGGCCAGTGGCGGGTGCTGCGGCTCGTAGTCGTAGGTGCCGTGGCTGAGCAGCTCGATACCGGCCGCGAGATGCGCCGGTTCGTCCCAGGTCTGCGACGTCGTGGCATAGGTGGCGACGACTCCGGCCACGCCCGCCGCCGTCAGCAATAGCGCCGCCACGAACCAGGCCAGGGTTCGCGTGCCGGACTGGCTCACAGGCCGAGCGCGCCGGGGTTGATGAGCCCTTTCGGGTCGACCTGCCGTTTGATCGCACGGACGAGGTCAAGCGTCGCGGGCGCGAGCGTGTCGGCGTACCGATAGGTGCGACCAAGCTGGAAATGCCGGGCGCCGGTGTCGTCCATCGCTTGGGCCAGCGCCGCGCGCAACTCGTGCGCCATCGCCTGGGCATCGGGGTTCGCCACACGGTCGCCATAGCGCTTCACCTGGTCCGGCGTCGCATAACGGCGGTGGAAGCTGTTCAAGGCGTCCGGCCAGAACAGTTGCGGTTCGACCAGAATGTCGGTCCCGGCGACGACGGTGAGGACGGTGGCGGTGATCCCGCGCGCCGCCATCTCATCCGCGCGACGATCCAGAACCTCGCGCGCCGCCGCATAGCCTTCACCGGCGCGGGTGGCGGGGAAGATGCCGTGCACGGGCAGCCAGCTCTCGCCGTCCGGGCCGAGCAGCGCCTTGATCGAACGGAACGGTCGGGCTCGCGTCACCCGCGGGATCGTGTCCGGGATCGGCTTGCCGCCATTCTCCGCCGCGACATCGGCGACGCGAGACAGCGCATGGGCGACGGTCGGTTCGTCGCCCTCGGCGACGACGTGCAGCGAATGGCGTAGGTCGCGAACGAATGCCTTGCCCGAGCGCATCAGCCCGGCCAGCCCACGAAGTCCGCCGCCACGCGCAACGTCGGCCACCAGTTGCGCGCCTTCCATCGCGCCGAAGCCGGTGCGATCGAGGTTGCGATGGCTCTCCGGGTCGAAGCCCCAGACCTCGGCCAGACCCTCGAGATTGACGAGTGCAGCCTCGGCCGCGAGCTGGCTTGCCGCGTCCGGGAAATCCAGCGAGGCGTAGGACGTCGTGTCCGGCAGGGGGATCAGGCGCAGCGTCGCCCGCACCTTGATGCCCAGTGCGCCGCAATCGCCGACAAACAGGCCGGTGAGGTCCGGGCCGCTGCCGCCGGTTACGATACGCTCGCCGTTGGCCGCGATGATCTCGATGACGAGCACGCTGTCGCGCACCGTGCCGTGGCGGGCGGAACCGAAGAAGGCAGCGTTCTGGGAAAGGCTGCCGCCGACGGTGGCGACGATACCGGACAGCGGGCCGAAGAACGGCGTCCGCCAGCCTCTCTCGGTCAGCGCTTCGTGCAGTGCCGCCCAGGTGCAGCCGGTCTGGACCGTGACGGTTCGGCCGACCTCGTCGATATCGACGACGCGGTTCAGGTCGGTGAGGTCGAGCGCGACGCCGCCTGGACGCTGGGCGAGGTAGCCTGCGGTGTAGGAATGCCCGCCGCCGCGCGGGTAGATAGCGGAGCCGGCAGACGTCGCCGCGGCCACGGCTTCGGCCAGTTGCATCTCGTCGGCCGGGCGAACCACGGCATCGATCCGGGCACCTGCACCGGCGATGTCGTGGGCGAACAGATCCAGCGTTGTCGCGTCCGTGGCGATCCGTTCGTCGCCGACGATGCCGGCGAGCTCAGCGATAGGCGACGGCATCGGCGATCTCCTGCACGTCGCGGCGGACGCTGCGGAGAGTTCGGTTGCCGGCCTTGGCCCAGGCGACGACGTCGTCGTGGTCGGGGTCGTCGGCCATGGCGACGATATGGGCGTCGTAGCCGAGGTCCGGCGACCACGCCTCGGCCGCCGCGCGCGTCGTGGCCATGCCCGCGGCGCCGGCGCGTGCCACCTCGGCGAAGCGGGCGTGCAGTCCATCGACGTCGATGTCGAGGCCGACCCGCCGCGCATGTACATGCTCGCGGCGATGCCAGGGCTTGAACAGCAGGTCGTCGCGAACCATCCACCACGCGGCCGTCAGGTGCGTGCCATCCCATTGTGGCGCGACGTCTGGAAGCGGTCCCGGATCGGGGTCGAGTGGCGGATCGACCAGTGTGATCCGGTCGGTCAGGTCGGCAACCGCACCGGCGAAACCGCCGCTCAGGCCGCAGGCCACGAGTTCCGGCTTGTCGAAGGCCCCGACCATGGCACGGAGCAAGTCCGTGTCGGCCGGCGTCGGCGACGACGCGCCGCAGCCCGGCAGGTCGAAGACATGGACGTAGCGGTCCTTGGCGAGCAGCCGGCCCAGGCTCAGCGTCTGCGAACTACCGCCCGGCAGCGGGTGCCAGAGCAGCAACGGCTTCTCGTGTGCCGGCCCGAAGGATTGCGCCGTGACCATCTCCTCGCCGAGGTACAGCAGCCAGCGCCGGTCGCCGCCGATGCTCAAGTTCAGCGTCGCTTCCTCGGCATGCGGCGCCAATAGGTCGCCGATCGCCTCGGCCCAGGCGTCCGGCTCGGGCGGCAGCGACGCCTTGATGCAACCGTCGGGCAGCGACGGCAGGCGATCCAAGTGCGGGTGCAGCAGGTCGCTGGTCCGCGCGGTGATCGCCAGCTTCGCCTTGGCGCGCGCCACCGGCTCGGTGGCTTCGTAGCGGAAGGCGGCGGCATAGCCGACCCGGTAGCCGTCGCCGGCCAGCAGCAGATCGTCGGCCACGCCCTGCATGAAGGCGAGCGGCGGTGGATCGCGCTGCAGTCGAGCGGCCCGCCCCGGTCGGTTCCAGGGAAAGAAGCAGAACTGGTCCCGAACCCGCGACCACAGCCAGTGAACATGCAAGCCCATCCGATCCGGCCGGAACGGCGCCAGGTAGGCGTCGGACCGCTCTTCCACCAAGCCCTCGTCCTGGCGAATCACCCGCCCTTCTCCACCCGCCAGCTCGATGTGCAAATCCTCGTCGAAAGTGACCGGAGCGCGAAACCCCTGGGCAAACGAGAGACGCAAGGTCATGTCGTCCCGTACCGCCGCCATCATCGCCAGGCGCGGAAGCACCACAGGGTCGGGCAAGGCGGAGTGGTCGTCGGCCCGAAGGCCGTAAATCAAGGTTAAACGGTCGCCGATTTTTCGATCGTCCTGGACATAGACGCCGAGGTTGGTGTGGGTCTCTTGAAGGATGCGATCGTAGCCCGGCTGACGATCGTCGGTTTCATCGCGGCTATAGCTCGCCCCGAAGCTGTAGGTTCCGCTGTTGTGGTAGCGGTTGGCCTGGGTGTCCACCACCCACAGGGGGTTGTCGGTGGTGCCGTAGGCGTCGGGGTCGAAACCGGCTCCATAGTACGAATCC
>CAZVLI010000232.1:0-6610 GCA_964627965.1 uncultured Rhodospirillales bacterium | reverse complement strand
ACGACGACGGTGATCGCCATCGAGATCAGCGCCAGCGGCACGGTGACGTAGAGCCGCTCCACGATCAGCTCGGCGACGGGCACGGAGTAGGTGTAACTGGTGCCGAAGTCGCCGACCGCGACGCCGGCGATCCAGGCGACGTAACGCTCCCACGCCGGCCGGTTCAGCCCGAGCTGTTCGCGCAGCGCCTGCACAGCGCTGTCCGGCGCATCGACCCCCAGGATGACCAGCGCCGGGTCGCCCGGCAGCACCTCCAGTACGACGAAGACCACCACCGAGGTGGCCCACAGCGTCGCCAAGAAGGTCACCCCTCGCTTGAGCAGGAAAATCCCCATGGCGGGAGATTGGCGCGACCCGCCGTTCGCCGCAATGTTGCCGCAAAGAATCCCCGGTTGCGCCGCAATGGCCACCCATATCTGCATCGACGGGGATTGTTCCTCTCCCCGGGGCCGCCGCCGCTCCCCCAGCCGCCCCCCTCGGCCGCCGCGGCGGCGGCCCACACCGTTTCCAGACCCGTTTGCTTCGAGCTTGGCCGCGCGTCCGCCGATCACCTAAAGTGCGCCGGCATTTCCGGGCGAGGGGATTCTCATGGCGATCGTGCTCTACGATCTGGTCGGCGACGACGACCGGCGGTTCAGTCCGAATTGCTGGCGCAGCCGGCTGGCGCTGGCGCACAAGGGGCTGGACTGCGAGGCGCGCCCGACCGCCTTCCTCGACATCCCGAAGATCTGCGGCGGTACGCAGAAGGCGATTCCGGTCATCGACGATGGCGACAAGACGATCGCCGAGAGCTTCGCCATCGCCGAGTATCTGGAAGACGCCTACCCGGATCGGCCGTCGCTGTTCGGCGGCGCCGGCGGCCGGGCGCTCTGCTTCCACCTTAACAATTGGGTGAACATGGTGGTTCACCCTGGGGTCGCGCGGCTGATCATGCTGGACGTGTTCAACCAGCTACTGCCGTCCGACAAGGACTATTTCCGATCGAACCGTGAGGGCCGGTTCAACATGACGCTGGAGCAATTCCAGGATCGCAGCGACGCGCGCGTGGAGCAGTTCCGCGCGCTGTTCGCGCCGATGCGCCTGACGCTGAAGCGCCAGCCCTTCCTGGGTGGCGACGGGCCGCTTTATGCCGATCATCTGGTCGCCGGCGCCCTGCAATGGGTGCGCGTATCCAGCAGTTTCCGCGTCCTCGCCGAGGACGATCCCGTGCACGCGTGGTTCGAGCGCGTGCTGGACCTTTACGACGGGCTGGCGCGCGACGCCCGCACCGTGGCCTGAGCCCGAGGAGAGCTAGAATGCAAGTCCTGTACACCGGTGGCGCCGTATTCGACGGCGAGAACCTGCTGAAGGGCCACGCGGTCCTGGTCGACGGCGAGCGCATCAAGAAGGTGGCCAAGGCGGCCGAATTCGACGGCTGGTCCGGCGCCACGGTCGATACCTCGCGCGGCACGGTGATGCCGGGCCTGATCGACTGCCACGTGCACCTGTGCCTGGGCGGCGAGGGCGATCCCGGCACGGCGGCCGACAAGCTGATGCCCGGCCAGGTGACGATGCGGGCGCTGGAGCGGGCGCAGAAGACGCTGGCCGGCGGCACCACCGCGATCCGCGATTGCGGCGGCAAGAACTACCTGGAGTTTCCGGTGCGCGACGCCTGCAACGCGGGTTCGGTGCTGGGGCCGACGATCCTGTGCTCGGGCCGGGTGATCTGCATGACCGGCGGCCACGGCAACCGCACCGGCCGCATCGCCGACGGCGTCGACGAAGTGGTGAAGGCGGTGCGCGAGCAGATCCACGCCGGCTGCGACCTGATCAAGATCATGGCCACCGGCGGCGTGATGACGCCGGGCGTGAACCCGGAGGACGCGCACTACACCTTCGAGGAGATGAAGGCCGGCGTCGGCGAGGCGCGGCGCTTCCACAAGCGCTCGGCCAGTCACGCGCAGGGCTCGGAGGGCATCCTCAACGCCACGCGCGCGGGCATCAGCTCGATCGAGCACGGCATCTTCCTGACCGACGAGTGCATTGAGGAAATGAAGCTGCGCGGCACCTACCTGGTGCCGACCCTGTCGGCGGTCGACAACATCATCGCCGGCAAGGACAAGGGCATCCCGGCCTACGCGGTAGAGAAGTCGATCCGCGTGTCGGAGCGCCACGCCGCCTCGATCAAGGCGTTCTACGACGCCGGCGGCAAGATCGCGATGGGCACCGACGCCGGCACGCCGTTCAACCTGCATGGCAACAACGCCATGGAGCTGAAGTACATGGTCGCCATCGGCATCTCGAACATCGACGCGCTGCGCTTCTCGACCGTGAACGGCGCCGACCTGATGGGTATGGACGACGAGGGCCGGATCGCGGCCGGCTACGCCGCCGACATGCTGGTGGTCAACGGCGACCCGACGCGCAACATCGACGCGGTGGCGAACAAGAAGAACCATCGCATGGTGGTCAAGCGCGGCCGCTCGGTGAAGGACATGCCGATGCCCCTGGCCCAGGCCATCCCGCTGGCCGCCGCGGCGTTCTGAGGCGAATGGCCTGGGCGGACCCACGGGTGTCCGGTTAAGTCCTTCGGGGCCGGCGCCAGCGGTTCGACGTCTTTGCAAGCTCGGGGACGTGGATGGCCCGGACAAGCCGGGCCATGACGGAGCTTATGGATATCCAACCAAAGTCGTCATGCCCCGGCTTGTCCGGGGTATCCACGTCCAGACGTCCGGCCATCCGGTTTTGGACAGCCTGTGCGGTGCCACCCGAAGCGTCGCAGCTGGCAATGACGGTTAAGAATTGTCGTCATGCCCGGACTTGATCCGGGCATCTTCCTTTGGCGACCGCTACGCCAGTTCGAAGCCCTCGTAGCCGTTGGCGACGACTTCCTCGCACTTCTCGCGGTATTTCGGGGCGCCGCCGGCGTAGGCGACGAAGTGGCGGGCGGACTGGCGGCCCTCGACGTTCTTGTTGATGCCGGTCATCCATGAGTCCACGTTCATGGCCAGCAGACGCGAGGCGGCCTCGTTGGCGTGCGCGGTCCAGGCGACCTCGGCGTCGCGGCTGGCCTCGATGCGCTTCAGGTTCTTGTCTCGCAAGAACACCATGCAGTCCGTCACCCATTCCACGTTCTGCTCGATGCAGCGCGGGATGTTGCAGAAAGTGGCGGCATTGTGCGGGCCAACCAGCGTCAGCATGTTGGGGAAGCCGGCGACCTGCAGGCCGAGGTAGGTCTGCGGCCCGTCGGTCCACTTGTCCTTCAGCTTCTGGCCATCCAGCCCGGTGAAGTCGATGCGGTCGAAGGCGCCGGTGATCGCGTCGAAACCGGTGGCGTAGATGATCATGTCGAACTCGAACTCACGGTCCGAGGTCTTCAGGCCCTTCTCGGTAACCCGCTCGATCGGAGTCTCGCGCAGGTCAACCAGCTCCACGTTGTCCTGGTTGTAGACCTCGTAGTAGCCGCTCTCCATCGGCACGCGGCGGGTGCCGAAGCCGTGGTTTGTCGGGATCAGCTTGTCGGCCAGCTTGGGGTCGTCGATCCGCTGCCTGATCTTCTTGGTGACGAACTTGGTGATCTCGTCGTTCGACGCCTTGTCGATCAGGGTGTCGCGGAAGTTGCCCATCCACAGGGCGAAGCCCTTCTCGTTGTAGAGCCGTTCGTAGGTCGCCTCGCGTTCCTCGTCGGAAACCTCTAGCGCGTTCTGCGGGATCACGTTGTGGATGAAGCAGCCGAACGAATCCCGGCACTTGGCGAAGATCTCGTCGTAGCTGGCATGGATCTCGGTCTGTTCGGCGTCGGTGATCGGCGCGTTGCCGAGCGGGACGCACCAGTTCGGCGTGCGCTGGAACACGGTCATGTGGCCGACGGTCTTGGCGATCTCGGTGATCGCCTGCACGCCGGTGGCGCCGGTGCCGATCACGGCGACGCGCTTGTTCTCGAAGCTGACCGGATGATGTGGCCAGGTGCCGGTGTGGTACGACTCGCCCTTGAAGTCCTCGACGCCCGGGATGGTCGGCATGGTCGGCGCAGACAGCGGCCCGATGGCGGTGATCAGGAAGCGGCACCGCGCCGTGTCGCCATCCTCGAAGCTCAACTCCCACTCGCCGGCGCCGTCGTCCCAGCTTGCGGCCTTCAGGCGCTTGTTGAAGGTGATGTCGCGGCGCAGATCAAGCTTGTCGGCGACGAATTTGCAGTACTTGAGCGTCTCCGGCTGGGCCGAGAAGTGCTCCTTCCAGTCCCACTGGTCGAGGATTTCCTGATCGAAGGAGAAGCCGTAGGTCCAGCTCTCCGAGTCGAAGCGGCAGCCCGGATAGCGGTTCCAGTACCAAGTGCCGCCGACATCGGTGCCGGCCTCGTAGACATGCACGTCGAAGCCCAGGCCGCGCAGCATGTGAAGCTGGTACATGCCGGACAGGCCGGCGCCGACGACGATCACCTCGTGGCGTTCGCTCGCGCTCATGGCTGGTCTCCTTCCCAATTGCCCACGAGGATACCATCGCGCGACGGCCGGCAATCGGGGTGCGACCCAGCGTCGCGTGCGGCGCATGGCTGCGCTAGGATGGGTCGGTGGGAGGAAGCGTTGACGCTGCCGCGATCGCGCGGCCCAAAGGAGCAACGCCCATGTCCGGAACCGTACCGCTTATCGATATCGCCGCGTACCGAACCGGCGAGGCCGGTGCCAAGGCACGCCTGGCCGCCGAGATCGACGCCGCCTGCCGCGAGATCGGCTTTCTCGTCATTACGGGGCACGGCGTCGATCCGAAGCTGATCGCCGAGATGCACCGGGTCAGCCACGCCTACTTCGCCCGGCCGTTCTGGGAGAAGATGCGATTCAAGATGCCGGCGGACCGCTATCGCGGGTACACGCCTTTCGGCGCGGAGAGCCTGTCCTACAGCCTGGACGACGTGGCGCCGCCGGACATCAAGGAGTCCTTCTCCATCGGGGCCTTCGACCACGCCGCCGACGAGTATCACTTCGGGCCGGCGGGCGCCCGCTACTTCGCGCCGAACTTCTGGCCGGACCAGCCGGCCGACATGCGCGCGATCTGGGAGGCGTACTACGCCGAGATGGAGCGTCTGGCGGGCGACCTGATGCGGCTGTTCGCGCTGGCGCTGGGGCTCGACGAGCATTGGTTCGACGACAAGATCGACCGGCACATCACCAACTTCTCGGTGATCCACTATCCGGGTCAGACCGAAATCGCCCCGGCGGAGGGCCAGCGGCGCGCCGGCGCGCACACCGACTACGGCAGCCTGACCATCATCCAGACCGACACGGACGTCGGCGGGCTGGAGGTTTGCCGGCGCGACGGTGGCTGGGAGGCGGTGCCATGGTTGCCGGACACCTTCGTGGTGAACCTCGGCGACCTGATGGCGGAATGGACTAACGATCGCTGGGTGTCGACGCTGCACCGCGTCGCCAACCCGCCGGCCGAGCGCGCCGACGAGAGCAAGACCTCGCTGCTGTTCTTCCACCAGCCGAACTACGACGCGGTGGTGGAGTGCATCCCGACCTGCACCGGACCGGACAACCCGCCGAAGTACGGCCGCACCACGTCCGGCGAGCACGTCACCATGAAGATCAACAAGCACCGCACGGTCGACGACGTGGCGGCCGAGTAGTCTCCTGCCTTAGAAGAACAGGCTGGGCAGCCAGGTCGCCAGGCCGGGGAACAGCATCAGCAGGACCAGCATCGCGAACATGGTGAGGACGAAAGGCAGGGCGCCGATGATGACGTCGTTCATGTTCCCGCGTCCGCGTACGCCCTGGACCACGTAGAGGTTCACGCCGATCGGCGGCGTGATCAGCGCGGTCTCCAGCAGCACGGTCAGCAGGATGCCGTACCAGACCGGATCGAAGCCCATCGAGAACACGATCGGCGCGACCAGTGGCGTCGTGGTCAGCAGCATGGAGAAGGTCTCCATGAAGCAGCCCAGGATGATGAAGAACACGATCAGCGCGATCATCGTCTCCGTCGGGCTCCAACCCAGCCCAAGCACGAAGTCGGTCAGCAGCTGGGTCAGGCCGATCAGGCCGAAGACGAAGTTCAGGAAGATCGCCGCCAAGATGATCATCATCACCATGGCGGTGGTCCGCATGGTGCCTTCGATCGCCTCGCGCAGCATCTTCCAGCTCAGCGTGCGGTTGGCGGCGGCCAGGATCAGCGAGGCGACCACGCCCAGCGATGCGGCCTCGGTCGGGGTGGCGAAGCCGGCATAGATCGAGCCGATCACCACCAGGAAGATGAACGCCGGCGGCAGCAGGTGCGGCAGCGAGGCGATACGCGTCGCCCAGCTGGTTTCGACCGGGGTGCCGCCCCATTCGCGCTTCCAGATACAGGCGATGATCACCGTGGCCATGAACAGCAGCGCCAGCAGCAGGCCGGGGATGAAGCCGGCGAGATAGAGCTGTGGCACGGAGGTGTCGGTCAGCAGGCCGTAGATGATCAGGTTGATCGACGGCGGCACCAGGATGCCGAGCGTGCCGCCGGCCGCCAGGGTGCCGACGAACAGCCGCTCGTTGTAGCGCCGCTGCTGCACCTGCGGCAGGGCCACGGTGCCGATCGTGGCGGCGGTGGCGACCGAGGAGCCGGAGGTTGCGGCGAACATCGCGCAGGCGCCGATGTT
>CAZVLI010000231.1:0-6613 GCA_964627965.1 uncultured Rhodospirillales bacterium | reverse complement strand
AAGCGGCGCTGCGGGCGCTGGCAGCGCCGGGCCGGGGTGCGCCGTGGCTGGCCGACCTGCGCGCGCGGAGCCTGGAGCGGTTTCGCGGCCACGGCCTGCCGACGGTGCGCGACGAGGCGTGGAAGTACACCAACCTCAACCCGCTGAAGCACGATCCGTGGCAGGCGCCGGTGGACGGCACCAACATCCGCGGCGTGCGCGACACCGAGCTGTCGGCCGACCTGCGTGTGGTGCTGGTGAACGGCCGCCTGCGTCCGGAACTGTGCCGGCTGCCGAAGGTCGCCGGCCTGAAGGTCGACAGCTTGGCGCGATTACTCGCCGACGCACCGGAGGAGCTGGCGGCGCTGCTGCCGGCCGACAATGACGACCTGCCGCTGTTCGACCTCAACACCGCGCTGATGGCCGACGGCTATGTGCTGCGGCTGGACGAGGGTGCGAAGATCGACGCCCTGGTCGAGATCGTGTCCCTGGCCGAGACCAATGAGGTGCCGCTGACCTATCACCCGCGCCACCTGATCATCGCGGCGCCGGGCTCGTCGGTCAGCGTGATCGAGCGCCACGTCGAGGGAGCGCACCGCTATTTCACCAACGGCGCGACCCAGATGGTGCTGCACGCCGGGGCGAATGTCCGCCACTACCGCACTGTCGAGGAAGGCGCCGACGCGGTGCACACGCACACGATGCTGGCGCACCTGGCCGAGGACGCGCACCTGGAGTGCTTCAACCTGGTCCTCGGCGGCCGCCTCACACGGTCGGAAGCACATGTCGCGCTGACCGGGCGTGGCGCGCGGGTGGCGCTGAGCGGCGCCTACGGCCTGTCGGGCCGCGAGCACTGCGACAACACCACCGTGGTGAACCACATCGCCGGCGAGACCAGTTCCCGGCAGGTCTTCAAGGGCGTGCTCGACGGCAAGAGCCGCGCCGTCTACCAGGGCCGGATCGCGGTGCGGCCGGATGCGCAGAAGATCGACGGTCATCAGCTTTCGAAGGCGATGCTGCTGTCCGACGAGGCCGAGATCGACACCAAGCCCGAGCTGGAAATCCTGGCCGACGACGTGAAGTGCAGCCACGGCGCCACCGCCGGCGAGCTCGACAAGGACGCGCTGTTCTACATGCGCGCGCGCGGCATTCCGGAGGCGGAGGCACGCGCGCTGCTGATCCACGCCTTCCTGGCCGACGCCGTGGAGGAAGTCAGCCACGAGGCGGTGCGCACAGCGCTGGCCAACCGGATCGAGGAATGGCTGGCCAAGCAGACGTCAAACAGCGGAGCCGAGGCATGACCGCGCAGACCATCATCGCGGGCGGCAACACGCGCAACGCCTACGACGTAGAAGCGATCCGCGCCGACTTCCCGATCCTGTCGACCCAGATGCACGGCAAGCCGCTGGTGTTCCTGGACAGCGGCGCCAGCGCGCAGAAGCCGCAAGTCGTGCTCGACGCGATGAACGAGGTCTACACCGGCCTCTACGCCAACGTGCATCGCGGTGTGTACTACCTGAGCCAGGAGGCGACGGCGCGCTACGAGGCGACACGCGCGAAGATCGCAGGCTTCATCAACGCGCCGACGCCGGAGAGCATCGTCTTCGGTCGGTCGGCCACCGAACTGATCAACCTGGTGGCGCAGAGCTGGGGCCGCTCGAACCTGAAGGCCGGCGACGAGGTGATCGTCACCGAGATGGAGCACCACGCCAACATCGTTCCGTGGCAGCTCCTGGCCAAGCAGATCGGCATCGTGGTCAAGGTCGCGCCGATCGACGACGAAGGCAACTTCCTGCCCGACGCGTTCGAGGCGCTGCTGTGCGACCGGACCAAGCTTGTCGCTGTGACGCATGTATCCAACGTCCTCGGCACCGTGGTGCCGGTTAAATGGGTGGTGGAGAAGGCGCACGCGCGTGGCGTTCCGGTGCTGATCGACGGCTGCCAGGGCGTTACCCACATGCCGGTCGACGTCCAGGACCTGGACTGCGACTTCTACGTCATGGCCGGGCACAAGCTGTATGGCCCGACCGGAATCGGCGCGCTGTACGGCCGGCCGACGATCCTGGAGAAGATGTCGCCGTGGCAGGGTGGCGGCGACATGATCGCCTCGGTGAGCTTCGAGGAAGAGACCACCTTCCAGGGCCCACCGCTGCGCTTCGAGGCTGGCACCCCGCCCTTCGTGGAGGCGATCGGGCTGGGCGCGGCCATCGACTACATCCAGGGCATCGGCATGGAGCGGATCGCCGCCTACGAGCACGGGATCACCGAGTATGCCCGCGAGCGGCTGGGCGCGGTGGCCGGCGTGAAGCTGGTCGGCAACCCGACCGAGCGCTCGTCCATCGTCTCCTTCGTCATGGACGAGGCCCACGCGCACGATGTCGGCACCATCCTGGACCGTGGCGGCATCGCGGTCCGCGTCGGGCATCACTGCGCCATGCCGCTGATGGACCGGTTCGGGCTGGCCGCGACAGCGCGTGCCTCGTTCGGCCTCTACAACACCAGCGCCGAGGTCGACGCGCTCGCCGACGCGCTGCAGCAGGTATCGGAGCTGTTTGGCTGATGATCGACGACAGCCTGCGGGAGCTTTACCAGGAAGTGATCCTGGACCACGGCAAGAACCCGCGGAACCACCGCCACCCGGACGACGCCAACGCCGAGGCGAAAGGCAACAACCCGCTCTGCGGCGACCGGATCACCGTCTACCTGAAGCTCGGCGACGACGGAAAGATCGAGGACGCGGCGTTCGAGGGCCGCGGCTGCGCCATCAGCCAGGCCTCGGCCTCGCTGATGACCGAGATCGTGCGCGGCCTGGCCCAGGCCGAAGCCGAATCGCTGTTCGACAAGTTCCACCGCCTATGCACCGAGGACGACTACGTGCCGGAAACGGACGACACCGACGAGGAGGCGCTGGAGCGCCTGCAGGTGCTGTCCGGGGTGCGCGCCTTCCCGACCCGGGTGAAGTGCGCGACGCTCGCCTGGCACACGATGAACGCCGCGCTGCACGGGTCCAAGGAGATCTCGACGGAATGAACGATCCGCGCATGCAACGGCCGATCTTCGACCCGATGATGCTGGAAGGCGAGAACCGGGTCGACGAGGACGGCAAGGCTCACGCCGGTTCCAAGCTCGCGGCCGGGACGCCGATAGCGACCGAGACCGACGTGATCGCCGCCCTGCAGACGGTCTACGATCCCGAGATACCAGTGAATATTTACGATCTCGGGCTTATCTATCAGCTGTCGATCGATCCCGACGGCACGGCCCGGATCTTGATGACCTTGACCGCGCCTGGCTGCCCGGTCGCCGGCATCCTGCCCGGCCAGGTCGCCGACGCCGCCGCGTCGGTGCCAGGCATCGGCGAGGTCGAGGTGCAACTGACGTGGGATCCGCCCTGGGACAAATCCCGGATGTCGGAAGTCGCGCAGCTCGAACTAGGCATGTACTGAGGAGCCGGACATGGCACTGAAGAAGATGCAGATCATGACCCTGACCGACGCCGCCGCCGCGCGCGTCCGGTCGCTGATGGACCGGGCCGACGGCGAGGTCCTGGGCCTGCGCGTCGGGGTCAAGAACGGCGGCTGCTCGGGCATGATGTACCAGGTCGAGTACGCCAAGGACCGGCGCAAGTTCGAGGAAGTCGTCGAGGACAAGGGCGTGACCGTGTTCGTCGACCCGACCGCCGTGATGTACCTGATCGGGGCCGAGATGGACTATCACGAGAGCAAGTTCGAGAGCGGTTTCCGGTTCAACAACCCGAACGAAGCTGACCGCTGCGGCTGTGGCGAGAGCTTCCGCATCGACCCGACCGCCGGCGGCGTGGGCGCCGCGCAATAGGCTCGCGGGCCATCGCCGGCGCCATCCTGGCGCTGCCGCTGGTCGCCGTCGCCATCCTGGCGTGGCGCATCGTCGCGCTGAACCAAGGCCACTTTGGCTACACCCTCGACGATCCCTACATTCATTTGGCGCTGGCCGAGATGCTGCTGCGCGGCGAGCACGGGATCAACGTCGGCGAGCTGGCCGCGCCAGCGTCGTCCATTCTCTACCCGTATCTGCTGGCCGTCGGTCTGGCGGTCGGGCTCGGCGACTTCGCGCCACTGGCCTTCAACGTCGTCGCCCTGATCGCGCTGCTGGCGCTCCTGTACGGCTTCCTGCGCAGCCTGTGGCCGGACCTCGCCCCGGCCGGTGCAGCAACTGCGACGGTGCTGCTCGTCCTGATGGTAAATGGCGTCGGGCTGGTGCTGACGGGCATGGAGCACACGCTGCACCTGCTGGCGACCGCCGGTGTCGCGATCGGGCTGGCGCGGCGCAAGCCCGCCCTGCCCTGGTTCTTCCATGCCGGGATCGTCGCGGGCCCGTTGATCCGCTTCGAAGGGCTGGCCGTGAGCATGGCCGGTGCGCTGGTCGCCTACTGGTGCTGGCGCGACCGACGCGCAGTCGTCGCGCTCGCCGTCGCACTTGCCCTGGTCGGCCTGCACATGGCGGTAATGGTCAGCCTCGGCCTGCCGCCGCTGCCAAGCTCCGTGCTCACGAAGTCCGGCCTGACCGAGAACCTGGTCGAGGGCAGCCGGTTCACGGCATTGCTGCTGAACATGGCGGGTGGCGCGATCACGGCACTGACGCGCGAGGTCACGCCGGCGCTGCTCATCTGCCTGGCCCTGGCGATTTGGCACGGCTGGCGTGGACCGCGCTCGGTCATTGGGCTGGCGGCGTTCGCGGTGATGGTGTTCGGCGCGCACATGGTCGCCGGGCGGTTCGGCTGGTTCTACCGCTACGAGCCCTACATGGTCCTGGCGGTCTTGCTTGCCGCATTGCCGGCCTTGCCAGCCCTGGCATGGCCAAAGTTTCGCGTCGGCACGGCCGTGGCCGTCACGGCCATCCTGCTCGCCGCCTATGCCAAGCCGCTCTGGCTGACGCCGACCGCCGCCAACAACATTTATGAGCAGCAGTACCAGATGCACCGCTTCATCACCGAGGTGCACGACGGGCCGGTGGCGGTGAACGACCTCGGCTGGACCAGCTACCGCAACGACGGGTACGTGCTGGACATCTACGGCCTGGGTCACGACGCGGCACGCAAGGCGAAGCGACGCGGACTGACCGCCGAATGGCTCGACGAGTTCGTCGGCAGCCACGATACCGCGCTGGCGATCCTCTACGAGGGCGATTGGGCCGCCTTCCCGATCCCCGCCCACTGGGTGCGGCTGGCTGAGCTGCGCCTGAGCCGCGAACGCATCACGCCGGCGGAGGACACCGTCGCCTTCTATGCCGCCGATCCCGCCGCCGCCGAGCGCATCGCCGCGGAACTCTGCCACTTCGCCCCGACACTGCCGCCCGGCCCGACGCTCGAACTGGCCCGCCCCTGCCCTTGAGGCGATTGCCCACGGCGGGCGCCCCTGACACACTGGCCGCTCGATAATTCCCCGGGATGGAGCGTTAGACCATGGCGACCGCGGCCGCGGCACGACTGGCCGTCGATATCGGCGGCACCTTCACCGACGTGGCCCTGGAAGCCAACGGCAGCCTCTACACGCGCAAGGTGCTGACCACGCCCCGCGCGCCGGAGGAAGGCGTGATGCAGGGCATCGCGGCGGTGATGCCCGAAGCCGGCATCCAGCCCGGCGACGTGGCGCTGGTGATCCACGGCACCACGCTGGCCACCAACGCGATCATCGAGCGCAAGGGCGCCAAGACCGCGCTGATCTGCACCGAGGGTTTCCGCGACTCGGTGGAAATGGCCTACGAGAACCGCTTCGAGCAGTACGACATCGACGTCGAGAAACCGCAGCCGCTGGTGCCGCGCTACCTGCGCCTGCCGGTGACGGAGCGGCTGAACGCGGCCGGCGAGGTGCTGGTGCCGCTGGACGAAGCGACGGTCGAAGCGCTGGTCCCGACCCTACAGAAGCACGATGTCGAGGCCGTCGCCGTCGGCCTGCTGCACGCCTACGCCAATGGTGCGCACGAGGCCCGCGTCGGCGAGATCCTGCGTGCCGCCCTGCCCGACGTGGCGATCAGCCTGGCAAGCGACGTGTCGCCGGAGATCCGCGAGTACGAGCGCCAGTCGACCGTTTGCGCCAACGCCTACGTCCAGCCGCTGATGGCGAACTATCTCGGCCGCCTGGACGAGCAGTTGAAGGCGCAGGGCTTCGGCTGCCCGCTGTTCATGATGATGTCAGGCGGTGGCCTGACGACCGTGGAAACGGCACGCCGCTTTCCGATCCGGCTGGTCGAAAGCGGACCCGCCGGCGGCGCTATCCTGGCCAGCCAGGTCGCCATGGAGTGCGGCCTCGACGAGGTGCTGTCCTTCGACATGGGCGGCACGACGGCAAAGATCTGCCTGATCGACGACGGCCGGCCGCAGTCCAGCCGCGTATTCGAGGTCGACCGGGTGCACCGCTTCACCAAGGGTTCCGGCCTGCCGCTGCGCATCCCCGTCATCGAGATGGTGGAGATCGGCGCCGGCGGCGGTTCCATCGCCCGGCTCGACGCCATGAGCAGGATCGGCGTCGGACCGGACAGCGCCGGCTCCGAGCCCGGCCCCGCCTGCTACGGTCGCGGCGGCACCGAGCCGACCGTGACCGACGCCGACGTGGTGCTGGGCCGGATCGATCCGGCGAGCTTCGCCGGCGGCGCCGTC
>CAZVLI010000230.1:0-6672 GCA_964627965.1 uncultured Rhodospirillales bacterium | reverse complement strand
TCATCGGACCGCACCCGACGATCGGCAATTTCCTCTTCTGCAACGGCTTCTCCGGTCATGGCATCCAGCAATCGCCGGCCGCCGGTCGCGCCATCGCCGAGCTGATCGTGCACGGGGCGTTCCAGACGCTGGACCTCACCCGCTTCGGCTACGGCCGCATTCCCGCCAACGCGCCGTTGCGCGAACAGAACGTCGTCTGACGGAGTACCCGATGCATTTCGACATCACCGACGACCAGCGCGCCATGCGCGAGACCGCCGAACGCTTCGCCGCCGAACGGCTGGCACCGGGCTATCAGGAACGCGAGCGCACCGGCGTCATCGAACGCGAGCTGATGGCGGAGATGGGCGCGCTCGGGCTGGTCTGCCCGGAAATCCCGGCGGAGTTCGGCGGCGCCGGCCTGGACAGCGTCAGCGCCGGCCTGATCACCGAGGCGCTGTGCGGCGCCGATCTCAATGTCGGCTACATCCAGGTGCTGGGCGCGCTGGCCGGCATCGTACTGGCCAAGTATGGCGACGAGGCGCTGGCGCAGGAGGTGCTACCGGCGGTCTGCGCCGGGCAGCGGCTGGTGGCGCTGGGCCTGACCGAACCGGGCGGCGGATCCGACGCCGCCAACCTGCAGCTGAAGGCGACCAAGGCCGACGGCGGCTGGGTCCTGAACGGCGAAAAGACCTCGATCTCGATGGCCGGCCACGCCGACGACGTGGTCCTTTTCGCGCGCACCGGCGAGGCCGACAGCCGCGCCAAGGGCGTCTCCACCTTCCTGGTCGACCTGAACCAGAAGGGCGTCACCCGGACCACCTTCGACGACCTCGGCTCCAACTCGATCGGCCGCGGCTCGCTGTTCTTCGACGACGTCTTCGTGCCCGACAGCCACCTGATCGGCGAGTTGAACCAGGGCTTCCGCCAGGTGATGGAAGGCTTCGACTACAGCCGCGCCCTGATCGGACTGCAGGTGCTGGCGCCGGCCGCCACGTCGCTGGCCGAAGCGTGGCAGTACGTCACCGAGCGCCAGGCCTTCGGCGGTCCGATCGCCCGCTTCCAGGGCGTCACCGAGCCGCTGGCCGAGTGCGAGACCTGGATGGAGGGCGTGCGCCTGCTCGCCTACAAGACGCTGTGGCTGCGCGACCAGGGCCGACCGCACACCAAGGAAGCGGCGATGGTGAAGTGGTGGGCGCCGAAGACCGCGTTCGACGTCATCCATCGCTGCATCCTGACCTTCGGCCACTTCGGCTACTCGAAGGACATGCCGCACCAGCAGCGTCTGCGCGAGGTGCTGGGCCTGCAGATCGGCGACGGCACCGCCCAGGTGCAGAAGATGATCGTCGCGCGCGAGATGATCGGCCGCGTCGCCTTGCCGTACTAGGCCGGCTTGCGGGCAACGATGAAGACAGCGGCGCCCTTGCGCGGCAGCCACTGATGCTCGATCTCGAAACCGGCCGCCTTCACGCTAGCGACGAGTTGGTCGACGGTGAACACGCGCACCATCGGGATCAGGCCGAGCCGCGCCAGGGGCGGGCCGACATACTTGAAGAACTTCATCGACTCGCCGACGCAGGCGGTGCTCGACACGAAGGCACCGCCGGGCTTCAGCATGCGCTTGACGGTGGCGATGGCCGCGTCGCGATCGGACAACAGATGCAGGATGCTGAGGCCGAGCACGGCATCAATACTCCCGTCCGCCGCCTCGAGGTCGTCGAGCGCCGCGACTTCGAATGAAACGTTGTCGACGCCGGCGGCGGCGGCCTTCTCCCGGGCGATCTCGATCATCTTCGGCGAGACGTCGCTGGCCAGAACCTGCTTGACGTGAGGGGCGTGGGCGATGGCGGTCGAGCCGGTGCCGCAACCGAACTCCAGAACCGTCATGTCCGGGCTCAGGTACTCGCGTGTGATCCGCAGCTTCTCTTGATATGCCGCCTCGTCGGCCACCGGCCGACGGGCATAGCGCGCCGCGATGCGATCCCAGAAACGAACGCTGTTGGCCATCCTGGCCGCCCTCCAGACAACACAAACGAGCCTTTAGGTGGCGTCTGTCCCTCCGGCGACAAGGCACTTTCTCGCTGGCGATGCATCCAAACCGGGTTCCCGCTCCGAACCCTCTAAAGGCGCAACTGTCGGGAGACGCTCGGTGCGATACATCACCAAGGAACAGACTGGATTTCGCTTCACCCCAACACGCCAACAAAGGTGCTGATCGCGTCGCGCGGCAGCGTGAGTGCTCCCAGCGGTTCCATCCGGCCCGCCGCCCGTTCTACGCTACGGCCACGATCCGGCGTGGGGGACGGCAGGCTGCTTGACGAAGCACAACTCGCGGCGCTGATCCAGCGCACCGCCGCGAAGGACCGAGCGGCCTTTCGCGCGCTCTACGACGCCACCTGCGGGCGCATGATGGCGGTCGCCCTGCGTCTGCTCGGCCGTCGCGACCTCGCGGAAGAAGCGCTGCAGGACGCCTATCTCGCGATCTGGAACCAGGCCGGCCGGTTCGATCCCGCGCGCGGTTCGGCTCGCGGTTGGATCGTCACCATCGTGCGCCGGCGCGCGATCGACCGGCTGCGTGCCAGCCCGTGGCTGCAACGCGAGATCCCGGAGACGGCGGAGGTCGAGGCACGGATCGACAGCTTGCCCGACACGCTCACGCTGCGGCAGTGTCTGGAACGGCTGGAAGAGCGGACTCGACATGCGATCTGCCTTGCATACCTCTACGGCATGACCCACGAAGAGCTCAGCGGACGCACCGGCGTGCCGCTCGGCACCATGAAGTCGCGCCTGCGCCGTGGTCTGGCCGCGTTGAAGGCGTGTCTCGACCTATGAGCAAGCGCAAATCCGAACCGTTGGACTGGGTCGTCGGCGTGGAAACGCCGGGCGAAGACGACACACCCGAGGTCGCGGCCAACGCCGAGGCGACGCTGCTGCCGTTGCAAGGTGACGACGAGGCCGCACCGTCGTCGGGCCTGTGGGAACGGATTGCCGCCAAGGTCGACGAGGCCGAGGCCATCCCCGGCACCATGACCATCCCGATGTCGGAGGGGACCTGGGAACCGCTCGCGCCCGGCATCGAGCGCAAGGTCGTGCATCTCGACCGGCAGGCGGGAACCCAGTCCTGCTTCCTGCGCATGCGTGCCGGCGCGGTCCTGCCGCCGCACGACCACGGCGCCGACGAGCACTGCGTCGTCATGCAAGGCGACGTGGAGGTCGGCGGCAAGACCTTCGGTGCCGGCGCCTATCACCTCGCCAGCAAGGGCACGCCGCACCTGCCGATCACCGCGCGCTCGGACGCCGTGCTGTTTATCCACGGCGCCCTGTAGCGCGGCGACTAGCTCTTGGTATCGGCGCCCTCGCTGCCGAGGCCGAGCCAGCTCCGGTAGGTGCGGTTGAACACCGGGCTGATCAGGATTTCGTTCAGGCAGACGCGCGGCGGCATGGTCGCGGCGAAGCGAATGGTCTCGCCCAGATCCTCCGGCTGCAGCACCCGGTCGCGAACTTCCTTCGGCGGCGGCACCGGCCGCTTGTCGAGGATCGGCGTGGCGACCTCGGCCGGGCAGATGGCGCAAGCTCGGATGCCGTTCGGCCCTTCCTCGATGTTGATCTGCTCGTTCATGTTCAGCATCGCGGTCTTCGACGCACCGTAGGCGGCGCCGGCGATGTAGCTGACGAAGTGCCCGGCCCAGGACGAGACGTTGATGATCAGCCCGTCCTTCTGCGCCCGCATCGTCGGCAGCACCGCCAGCGCGCAGTTCACCGCGCCGTTCAGATTCACGTCGATGACGATCTTCCAGTCTTCGGGCTCGATCTCATGCCAGCGCCGCTTCGTGGTGTTGAGACCGGCGTTGTTCACCAGGATGTCGATGCGCCCGAACTTGTCGATCAGGCGCTTGGCGACCGCCATCACCGCATCGGTGTCGGCGACGTCGAGCGGTTCCTCCACCACCTCGACACCGAGCTTGCGGACTTTCTCCGCCAGTTCCGCCAGCGGCTCCGGCCTGCGGCCGGAGATCACCACGTTGGCGCCCTCGTCGGCCAATGCCACAACACCGGCCTCACCGATCCCGGTACCCGCGCCCGTCACCCAGGCGACCTTGCCCTCAAGTCGTTTCATCCTGCTTAGCTCCCCTTGAAGTTCGGCTTGCGGCGCTGCTTGAGCGCCGCCACACCTTCCGCGAAATCGTCGCTGTTGATCAGCATGCTCTGCACGTAGACATTGTGCTCCCATTCCGCCGCGACCGTGCCTTCCAGGCCGCGCCGGATACCTTCCTTCATCGCCTTCATGCCGAGCGGCGCGCCGTTCGCCAGGCGCTCGGCCCATCGCATCGCGGCGGCCGGCAGCTCGTCGGTCGCGACGACCTCGTTCGCCAGCCCAAGGCGCAACGCGTCATCCGCCCCGACCCGCTCGCCCAGCAGCAGCATCTCGTTCGCCTTGGCCAGGCCGATGAGCTGCGGCAGCAATGCCATGCCGCCCAGCGGCGAGATCAGCCCGAGCTGGATCCAGCTCTCATGGAACACCGCCGCTTCGCCGGCGACGCGGAAGTCGCAGGCCAGCGTCAGCTCGCAGCCGGCGCCCGACGCGATCCCCTGCACCGCCGCGACGGTTGGCTTGCCGCACAGCCGCACCGCCTTCACCGCGCCGGCGAAGTAGCGATAGACCGTGCCCTTGATCTCGAACGGCGCCTGCTCGGTCATGTCGGTCAGGAAGCCGATGTCGCCGCCGGCGGAGAACGCGCGCCCCTCCGAGTCGATCAGGATCGCGCGGACCGCCTCATCGGCCTCCAGCATCGCCACTGCCTCGGCAATCTCGCCCATCGTCGCCGGGCTCAACGCGTTCAGTGTCTCCGGCCGCGCCAGCGTGATGCGCCCGACCGGCGCGCCGCCCGCGACCTTGATGTCTTTCCAATCCGCCATGCTTGCCTCCCAACCCACGCGACCCGACTTGCTCTATTGTGAATCGCCGCAACGCCGGAGAGTACCCGAGATGTCCGACGCCGACCGCCAGCCGATCCGTCTGGCCGACTACCGCCCGCCAGACTACCTGATCGACGCCGTCGACCTCGCGTTCGATCTTGGCGACGAGACCGTGGTCCGCGCCCAGAGCCGGATCCGCCGCAACGACGGTATCGCCGAGAGCACGCCGCTACGACTCGACGGCGAGGACATGACCTTGCGCCGGATTGCGGTGAACGGAACGGAACTGACGTCCGACGCGTACACCGTCGACGACACCGGCCTGACGATCCACAACCCGCCAGACGCCTTCACGCTGGAAGTCGAGAACGCGATCCGGCCGGCGGAGAATACCCGCCTGGAAGGCCTGTACCGCTCCAACGCGCTCTATTGCACGCAATGCGAAGCCGAAGGGTTCCGGCGCATCACCTACTGGCTCGACCGGCCCGACGTGCTAGCCCGTTACCGCACCGCGATCACGGCCGACAAGGCTGCCTGCCCGGTACTGCTGTCGAACGGCAACCTCGTTCACACGGAGGACCTCGGCGACGGCCGGCACGTGGCGGTCTGGGACGACCCCTTCCCCAAACCAAGCTACCTGTTCGCGCTGGTCGCCGGCGACCTGGAACGGCGTCAGGACAGCTTCACCACCGCGTCGGGCCGCGAGGTCGAACTCAGCATCTGGGTCGAGCCCGGCCGCGTGCCGCGTACCGAGTACGCCATGGACGCGCTGAAACGCTCGATGGCCTGGGACGAAAGCGCCTATGGCCTGGAGTACGACCTGGACGTCTTCAACATCGTCGCCTACGCCCAGTTCCTTCTCACGTTCTAGGACAAGGCAATTGGTAGGATGAGGGGCGCCGAAAGGCGCCTCTTTTCGTTGGCGGAGCACGAACCAGACCGACCCGCGTTCGTCCACGCGGTACTCCCCATCGCCGTCTTGCTCGTGCTCGTCGGCTACGGGCTGATCGCGCGCCCCCTTCTTCTAGACCAGCGGCCCATCCCAACCGAGCTCATTTTCGTGGCCGCGGCCTCATTCGCCGTCGCCCACCTCGCGTGGCTCGGCCACACGTGGGAGCAGATCCAAAAAAGCGTCATCAAGCAGCTGACGCCCGCCGTTCCGGCCCTGCTCATCCTCCTGTCCATCGGACTGGTCATCGGCAGCTGGATGGTCTGCGGCACCATTCCGATGCTCGTTTTCTATGGGCTCGAGCTCATCGAGCCCAACTACCTCTACTGTTTTGCCCTGATCGTTCCGATCGTGTTCTCCCTGCTCACGGGTACCTCATGGGGGTCGATCGGAGCGGTCGGCGTGGTCTTCATCGCCATCGCCCACGCCACGGGAGCCAACGTAGGAATCACCGCCGGCGCGGTGGTTGGCGGTGCGTTTTTTGGTGACAAGCTCTCACCGCTCTCGGACACCACCAACATCGCGGCCGTCGCCGCCGGCACCGGCCTGTTCGACCACGTTCGGTCGATGCTCTACACCACACTGCCCGCCGCCGGCTTGGCGCTGGTGGGCTACCTGGTCCTCGGTTTCGTCTATCCACCCCAAAGCGTCGCCGAAACCCTGCCGGCCCAGGCCGCGCTGCTCGAGACCCTGGACGAGGGTTTTCGTTTCCACATCATCCTGTTGGTCCCGCCCCTGCTGGTGCTCGCCGGCTCGTTGAAGAAGGTCGCCACCGTCCCACTGATGGTCGTGTCGGCCATGGTCGCAAGTCTTCTGGCCGTCACGGT
>CAZVLI010000229.1:0-6695 GCA_964627965.1 uncultured Rhodospirillales bacterium | reverse complement strand
TAACAATATGGGCAGAAGCGGCGATAGTGGGAGGAGACCAGCGCACTGATGTCCGCTCAGGAGCGCAACGACGAAGAGTCCTCGTCCGAGGGCCAATCACCGAACCGGCGCATCGTCGTCGCCGGCCTAGTTGCTGGCGCCGGAATGGCGGTGGCAAGTCCCGTACTCGGTCAGGAAGACACGGCGCCGCTGCAGGTCGGCGACCGGCTCAAGATCTTCAAGGGCAGGCTGAAGAACCAGCTCCTGCGCCCGGAGATGTTGAAGCCGAACGACAAGCCCGTGACCGTGTTCCCGATCAAGGGCGGCGACGGTCCGGTCAAGGACGGCGACCGCCTGAACCGCATGCTGGCGGTCCGGCTGGCTGAAGACGAGATGGACGAGGAGACCCGCGCGATGTCGGCGCAGGGTGTTCTGCTCTACTCGGCGTTGTGCACCCATCAGGCGTGCGTGATCGCCTCCTGGAAGAAGAACAAGCGGCACTTCCGCTGTCACTGTCACTTATCCGAATTCGATGCGTTGTCGATGGGCGCGGTGCGCAAGGGACCGGCACGCCGGCCCCTGGCGATGACGCCGCTCGAGATCGATCCGGAAGGATTCGTGCGTCTGGCTGGCGAGTTCAATCGCAAGCCCGGCGCCCGCGGTTGATCCCCCGCGCAGGGGGCGCAGCCGTTAACCGCCGCTGCCGTCGTGAACGGCGGAGGCATCAAGTGGGGGAGGACACCAACGTGTATGCGAAGAGTGTTTTGAGGCGAGGCGCGGCATTGGCCGCCGTCGTTGCCTTTGGCGTAGCGAGTACCGCCGTCGCCGCCGACTACAATTCGGTGACCGACGAGCGGCTGCGTAACCCCGAGCCGCATAACTGGCTCAGCTGGCGTGGCAACGACGAGGGCTGGGGTTACAGCCCGCTCGATCAGATCACCACCGGAAACGTCGCCAACCTGGTGCCGGTGTGGACCTACTCGACCGGCGTCAACGAAGGCCATCAGGCCCCGCCGATCGTCAACGACGGCATGATGTTCGTGTCGACGCCGCAGAACCAGGTCATCGCGCTCGACGCCAAGACCGGCAAGGAAATCTGGCGCTATGTGCGCGCCCTGCCGGAAGGGCTGTTCCAGCTGCATCCGACGAACCGCGGCGTGGCTCTGTACGAAGACATGGTCTACATGGCCACGGTCGATGCTTGCCTGGTCGGGCTTGACGCCAAGACGGGCGAGCAGGCCTGGGAAAACTGCATCGGCGACTGGAAGAACGGCGAGTATTCGACGCTCGCCCCGCTGGTCGCCAAGGGCAAGGTGCTGAGCGGTGTGTCCGGCGGCGAATATGGCATCCGCGGGTTCATCACGGCGGTGGATGCCAAGACCGGCAAGACCGCGTGGCAGACCTTCACGGTGCCGGGTCCGGGCGAGAAGGGCCATGACACCTGGCAGGGCGATTCCTGGAAGACGGGCGGCGCCTCGATCTGGATGACCGGCAGCTACGATGCCGACAGCGGCCTGGCCTACTACGGCACCGGCAACGGCGGTCCGTGGATGCCGGACACGCGTCCGGGCGACAACCTGTACGCCACCTCGGTCATCGCCATCGACGTGGCGACGGGCGAGATCAAGGGCCATCACCAGTATCACTGGAACGATGCCTGGGACTGGGACGAGGTTTCGGCCCCGGTGCTGATGGACATCGAGCGCGGCGGCAAGACCATCAAGGCCGCGGTGCACGCCGGTCGTAACGGCTACCTGTGGACGCTGGAGCGGACCGCTTCCGGTCCGATCAACTTCGTCGAGGCGAAGAAGTACGTGCGTCAGGACGCGTTCAAGTCGGTCGATCCGAAGACCGGTCGCCCGTCCTACGATCCGGAGCGGACGCCGGGCACCAACAAGGTCGCGCTGTTCTGCCCGAGCCTGTGGGGCGGCAAGGATTGGCCGATGGAGGCCTACAATCCGAAGACCAAGCTGCTCTACATCCCGACGCACGAGAACATGTGCTCGGAGTTCGGTGGCGCGCCGATGGAGGAGCGTAAGCCGGGCGAGCTGTGGATCGGCGTGGAGATCGAGGACATCCTGGCCAGCATACGCCTCCACGAGAGCGTCGACACCTCCAAGCCGGTCGAACTCGGCCAGCTCCAGGCCTGGAACCTGGAGACGGGCGAGATGGTCTGGAAGCACGCCCACATGGACGACATCGCCTGGGGCCCGCTGCTGACCACTGGCGGCAACCTGGTGTTCGCCGGCGGCACGTGGGACCGCAAGTTCCGCGCCTATGACGGCGTCAGCGGCCAGGTGGTGTGGGAGTTCCCGACCAACTCTGGCATCACCGGCACGCCGTCCAGCTACATGGTCGACGGTGTGCAGTACATCGCCGTGCAGTCGGGCTGGGGCGTGGATGCGGAGCGCATGCGCGGCCTGCTCGCCGAACTGCTGCCCGAGGGACGCGTTCCTGAGGTGCCGCAGGGTGGCGTGATCTGGGTGTTCGCCCTGAAAGACAAGGCGAACTGATCAAGTGATGCCGAACGTGCTGCTACGTTTTGGCATCGTGGTGTTGGCCAGCGTGGTCGCGGGTGTGACCACGCTGGCTGCCGCCACACTGCCGTCGAGTTCCGACGCGATGGCGTCGTTGCTGCGCGATGCGATCGCCAAGCGCGACTACGAGTCCATCGCGGCAGTGATCAACTGGGACGGCGCCGGCAAGATCAAGCGTCGCGTCGTCGCCTACTCGGTGCGCTACGGCCTTGGCCGCGAGGTCAAGTCGATCACGGTAGAGCCGACCGACGGCGAGGCTATCGCGGCGACCGCCAAGCTCAACGGCAAGCGTTTGAACATGCCGGTGAGCCACAAGGTCCGCGTCGTCTACGACGAGCCCCCGATCAACGGCCGGGCACCGACCGCCGTATATCTGATCGGTGGCGGCGAAGCCGGCTGGCGCATCGCGCTGGTCGTGCGTACCGGCGGCCGCCACGGGGACTGACCGGCGGGATTGCCTTGTGGCCGTGAGTGCCGGACACTTGCCGGCAAACGCGAGGAAATCCCATGAGCCTGCAATTCAAGCCGTTGACACCCGTCTTCGGCGCCGAGGTGACCGGCGTCGACCTGAGCCAGAAGCCCAGCCCCGACCTGGTCGCCGAGATCGATGCGGCGATGGACAAGTACGCGGTGCTGGTGTTCCACGACCAGCCGCTGAGCGAACAGCAGCAGCTCGACTTCGCGACGGCCTTCGGTACGCTCGATCCGGGCCTGACCAAGGTCACCAAGCAGAAGACGCGGTTCATCTCCAACCTGCTGCTCGACATCTCCAATCTCGACGAGACCGGCAAGGTCGCCGCGCGCGACGACGGCAAGATCCTCTCCGGGCTGGCCAACCAACTCTGGCATTCCGACAGTTCGTTCCAGTGTCCGGCGGCCAAGTATTCGATGCTGTCGCCGGTGGCGCTGCCGTCGTGGGGCGGGGAGACTGAGTATGCCGACCTGCGCGCCGCCTACGACGCGCTGAGCGACGGTCAGAAAGCGGAGCTTGAGGGGCTGATCGGCGAGCACTTCGCGCTGCACACGCGGATTATGCTGGGCGCGGAGTACACCGAAGAGCAGATGAACATCCTGCCGCCGGTGCTGTGGCCGCTGGTGCGCGAAATGCCGTACGGCCGCAAGACGCTGTTCCACGGCGTGCACGTGCGGCGCATCGTCGGTTGGACCCTGGCGGAGAGCCGGCTGTTCCTGTCCGATCTGCTGGAGCACATGGTGCAGCCGCAGTTCGTCTATCGCCACGAGTGGAAGCTCGGCGACTTCGTGATCTGGGACAACCGCTGCACCGCGCATCGCGGCCGGCGGTTCGACCTGTCGGTGCGCCGCGAGTTGCGCCGGTCGACCACGCTCGACGATGACTGGGCCGCGCACCTGCGCGAGGACAAGGTCGCTTGAGCCAGCCGACTTGGCTGAAGCCGGCGCTGGCCTATGTGGAGCGCTGGCTCGACCACCAGATGCGGATCTCGCGGCAGCCAGGCTGCCAGATCGCGGTCGCCCACGCCGGCAAGCTGGTGTTTGAGCGCGCCTACGGTCACGCCAATCTCGAGACTGGCGAGAAACTCACGACAAGACATCGCTTCCGCGTCGCCTCGCACTCGAAGACCTTCACCACTGTCGGGGTGATGCGACTGCGCGAGCAGGGCAAGCTGCGCCTGGACGACCCGGTCGGCCAGTATGTCGACGGGCTGCACCCGGAGGTGGCCGACGCGACGGTAAGCCAGTTGCTGAGCCATGGTGCCGGCCTGATCCGCGACGGCGAGGATGCCGGTCAGTGGCAGAACCGTCGCCCTTTCGCCAGCGAGGCGACGTTGCGCGCGGCATTGGCGGAGCCGCCCACGATTCCATTGAACACGCGGTTCAAGTATTCCAACCATGGCTACGGCCTGGTAGGCCTCGCGATCGAGGCGATCACCGGTCAGCCGTTCCGCGAGTGGCTAAAGGCGGAGGTGATCGACCGCGCCGGCCTCAAGCAGACCGTGCCGGACATGCCGTTGCCGAACGGCGCGAAGCTGGTCAGCGGGCATAGCGGCGAGCATCCGCTCGGCAAGCGGATACTCGTTCCCGGCGACAACGACACCGCAGCGCTGACGGCGGCCACGGGCGTCATCTCCACGGCTGGCGACATTGCGCTGTTCTTCAATCAGATCGATCCGGACGCGAAGCGCTCGATCCTGAAGCCGGCCAGCCGGCGTGAGATGGTGCGGCGGCACCGGCGCAACGAGCCGAGTTCGGTCGCCAACTGGTACGGGCTTGGGACGATGCAGACCGAGGTCGGCGGCTGGCGCTGCGTTGGCCACGGCGGCGGGTTCCAATCGACCCTGAGCCGGACCGCGACCGTCCTGGGACAGGGCATCACGGTGTCGATCCTGACCAATGCGGTCGACGGCTGGGCGAACCAGTGGTCGGACGGTGCGCTGCGTATCCTGCGGCAGTTCGCTCGCCATGGTGTGCCGGGTCGGCGGCTACGCGAGTGGGACGGGCGGTGGTGGACCATGTGGGGCGTGATCGACCTGGTGCCGATGGGCGAGCGGGTCTTTGCCGCGACGCCTGGCA
This sequence comes from uncultured Rhodospirillales bacterium, assembly GCA_964627965.1. Taxonomy (GTDB): domain Bacteria; phylum Pseudomonadota; class Alphaproteobacteria; genus JAVKFY01. Next base: position 1,629 of record CAZVLI010000229.1, on the reverse strand, counting down.
TGTTGAACCCGTTCGCCGACGCCGGCGAGATCGAGGTGACGGGCAAGGATGTCGGGCGCATTGCCGAGGCCAATGGCCTGAGCAGCCCCGGCGAGCCAGCGCGTCTGCTTCGCAACAAGGCCGGCAAGGTGACGGCCTTGCAGTATGGCGGCGTCAAGCTGGTCACCGAGGCGAACTTGGCGGCGGAGATGCGTCGCCGTTCCGGGAGCTAGGCGCATGGCTGAACCGCTCAACATCGGCTTCATCGGCAGCGGGTTCATCGCGCACTTCCATCTGCAGGCGATGGAGGGCGTGCGCAACTGTCGCGTTGCCGGCGTCTACAGCCTCACGCCGTCGCGCCGCGAGGCCCTGGCGGCGGCAGCGAACGAGCGCGACCTGGGACCGTGCCGCGCCTTCGGGTCGCTGGACGAGATGTTGCTGTCGGACGAGATCGACGCGATCTGGGTGCTGGGCCCGAACGATGTCCGCGTGCAGCACTTCGAGGCGATCTGCGCCGCCAATGCCAAGCGCGCCGTGCCGTTCAAGGGCATCGCCTGCGAGAAGCCGCTGGCGCGCAGCCTGAGGGAAGCGCGCGCGATCCTGGCGATGGTGGAGCAGGCCGGGTTGAACCACGGCTATCTGGAGAACCAGCTGTTCTCCACCGCCGTGGCGCGTGGCAAGGAGTTGATCTGGCGCCGAGCCGTGCCCGGCGCCGGCCGACCCTATCTCGCCCGCGCGGCCGAGGAACACTCCGGCCCGCACGAGCCGTGGTTCTGGATGGGCGAGCGGCAGGGCGGCGGCGTGCTGTCCGACATGATGTGTCACTCGGTCGAGGTCGCGCGGTTCCTGCTTACGGCACCGGACGAGGGCCGCGAGACGCTGCGCCCGGTGAGCGCGAACGCCACCGTCTCCAACCTGAAGTGGACCCGGCCTGCCTATGTCGAGCGGCTGAAGCAGATGACCGGCGGGCAGGTCGACTACGGCCACCGCCCGGCGGAGGACTTCGCCCGCGGCACCATCGAACTGGTCGACCCCGAGGGGCAGCCGGTGATCCTGGAGACCACGACGTCGTGGGCCTATGTCGGCGCCGGCCTGCGTATCCAGCTCGAACTGCTCGGGCCCGAGTACGCGCTGGAGTTCAACTCGCTCGGCACCGGGTTGAAAGTGTTCCTGTCGCGCGCGCTGGACGGGCAGCAGGGCCAGGACATGGTCGAGAAGCAGAATGCCGAGCATGGCCTGATGCCGGTGATCGAGGACGAGGCCGGCATCTACGGCTACACGCTAGAGAACCGGCACATGGTCGAGGCGTTCCGTGCCGGCCGGAAGCCGATGGAGACGCTTGTCGACGGCGTCGGCGTGGTGGAGCTGTTGATGGCGCTCTATAAGAGCGCGGAGACCGGCCAGACCGTGCGCTTCCCCGACCCCGAGCTCGAAGACTTCGTGCCGGCGGTGGCGAAGCCGGCGGGGGCAAGCGCATGACCCTGGCGAACGACGAGCGGCGCTGGACCGACCCCGGCCTGACCCGGGTGCCGTACTGGCTCTATCGCGATCCCGACGTGCTGGCGCGCGAGCGCGAGCGGCTGTTCATGGGGCGAACCTGGAACTATGTCGCGCTGAGTTGCGAGCTGCCGGAGCCGGGCGACTACAAGA
>CAZVLI010000228.1:0-6699 GCA_964627965.1 uncultured Rhodospirillales bacterium | reverse complement strand
CCTGCCTCTACCACCGCGAGGAGGCGCAAGAGGGTTTCCTGGTGCTGGCCGGGCCTGGACCGGTCCATCGACGCCATCCGCCACGGCCACTATGCCGGCTCGGCGCAGCATGGCGGCGTGCTGGTCCTCGTTGGCGACGACCACGGCATGCGTTCCACCGACGTGCCCGCGACCTCCGAGCCGACCTTCCACGACATGCTGATGCCGGTGCTGTACCCGGCCAACGTGCAGGAGGTGCTCGACTTCGGCCTCTACGGCTGGGCGCTGTCGCGGTTCGCCGGCTGCTGGGTCGGCATGAAGATGATCTTCGAGACCGTCGACACCTCGGCCTCGATCGAGGTCGACCCGACGCGCCTGAATATCGTGCTGCCCGACGTGGCGACGCCACCGGACGGCCTCAACATCCGCATCCCCGACGTCTGGTTCGACCAGGAGCCGCGCCACCGCACCTACAAGATCCCGGCCGCGCGCGCCTTCAGCACCGCCAACGGCCTCAACCGGCAGGTGATCGGCGGCGCCAAGCGGCGCTTCGGCATCGTCGCCAGCGGCAAGTCCTATCTCGACGTGCTGCAGTCGCTGCGCGATCTGGGTTTGTCGCCGCAGCAGGCCGAAGACATCGGCGTTACCGTGTTCAAGGTCGGCATGCCGTTCCCGCTCGACCCGGAGGCGCTGCGGCAGTTCGGCGACGGGTTGGACGAGATCATGGTGGTGGAGGAGAAGCGGCGCCTGATCGAGACCGAACTGAAGGACGCGCTCTACAGCCTGCCCGAGAGCCGCCGGCCGCGCGTCGTCGGCCGGTACGACGAGAACGGCAAGCCGATGCTGCCCGAGCTCGGCGAGATGACGCCGACCCATGTCACGCTGGCGCTGGCCGACCGCTTGGCCCGGTTCCACTCCAGCCCGCAGATGGACACCCGCGTCGGTTTCCTGAAGACGCAGGCCGAGCGCCGCCGGTCGCTGGCCGAGGTCACGCTGAAGCGCACGCCCTACTTCTGCTCCGGCTGCCCGCACAACACGTCGACCCGCGTGCCGGAGGGCAGTCGCGCCGGGGCCGGCGTCGGCTGTCACTTCATGGCCACCTACATGGACCGGGAGACCTACTCGCAGACGCAGATGGGCGGCGAGGGCGCCAACTGGATCGGGCAGGAGCCCTTCGTCACCACGCCGCACATGTTCCAGAACCTGGGCGACGGCACCTACCTGCATTCCGGGTTGCTGGCGATCCGGGCCGCCGTCGCCGCCGGGGCCAACATCACCTACACGATCCTGTTCAACGACGCGGTCGCGATGACCGGCGGCCAGCCGCACGACGTGCCGGAGATCACCCCCTGGGCGATCAGCCAGCAGGTCGCCGCCGAGGGTGTCGATCGCATCGCCGTGGTCACCGACGAGCCGGACAAGTACCCGGTCGGCACGCCCTGGGCCGCCGGCGTCACCGTGCACCACCGCCGCGACCTCGACGAGGTGCAGCGCGACCTGCGCGAGGTGCCCGGCGTCACCGCGCTGATCTACGACCAGACCTGCGCGGCCGAGAAGCGCCGCCGGCGCAAGCGCGGCACGTTCCCCGACCCGGCCAAGCGCATGTTCATCAACGAGCGCGTGTGTGAGGGCTGCGGCGACTGCTCGGTGAAGTCGAACTGCCTGTCGGTGCTGCCGGTCGACACCGCCTGGGGCCGCAAGCGCCGCATCGACCAGTCGAACTGCAACAAGGACTATTCCTGCGCCGAGGGCTTCTGCCCCAGCTTCGTCGCCGTGCTCGGTGGCGGCCTGCGCAAGGCGCCGGGTGCGCAGGGCGGCACGGCCGAAAGCATCGAACTGCCGGTACCGGACGCGGCCGGGATTCGGGATGGCGACACCTACCGCATCCTCGTGACCGGCGTCGGCGGCACCGGCGTCGTCACCATCGGCGCGTTGCTCGGCATGGCCGCGCACCTGGAGGGCAAGGGCGTCGCGGTCGTCGACCAGCTCGGCATGGCGCAGAAGGGCGGCCCGGTGATCAGCCACGTGCAGATCGGCGGCGAGCCCGACGACGTCGCCGCGGTCCGCCTGGCCACAGGCGATGCCGACCTGCTGCTCGGCTGCGACATGCTGGTCGCGGGGTCCGATGCGGCGCTGGAGACCGTCGATCCGTCGCGCACCAAGGCTGTGATCAACACGCACGAGGCGATCACCGGCGACTTCACCCGCAACCCGGACCTTGCCTTCCCGGCCGAGACGGTGGAAGGCCGCATCGCCGACATGGTCGGCCGGCAGTCCACCAGCTTCGTCAACGCCACGCGGCTGGCCACCAAGCTGCTCGGCGATTCGTTGGCCTCGAACCTGTTCATGCTTGGCTATGCCTACCAGAAGGGCCTGCTGCCGGTTTCCGCCGAAGCGGTCGAGCGCGCCATCGAGCTGAACGGCGCGGCGGTGGACTGGAACAAGCGCGCCTTCGCCTGGGGCCGGCGCACGGTCATCGACCCGGCCGCGGTGGAGCAGGCCGCCGAGCCGGCGCCGGTCGCCGCGCTACCCGAAGATCTCGACGCGCTGGTCCGTCGGCTGGCCGCCGATCTGACGGCCTATCAGGACGCGCCCTATGCGCGGCGCTTCACCGATCTCGTCGATGCGGTCCGGGCCGCCGAGGCCGAGCGTGCCAAGGGCTTCACCGGCCTCGCCGAGACGGTCGCCCGCAACTACCACAAGCTGCTGGCCTACAAGGACGAGTACGAGGTCGCCCGGCTCTACACCGACGGCACTTTCCAGCGCCGCCTGGCCGAGCAGTTCGAGGGCGAGGTGACGCTGCAGTTCCTGATGGCGCCGCCATTGCTGGCGCGCAAGCATCCGCGAACCGGCGAGGCCCAGAAGATGACCTTCGGGCCATGGATGTTCAGCGCGCTGCGGCTGCTGGCGAAGCTGAAGGGGCTACGCGGCACCTGGGCCGACCCGTTCGGCCGCACCGAGGAGCGGCGCGAGGAGCGGGCCCTGATCGTCGAGTACGAAGCGACGGTTCGCGAGCTGATTGCCGGCCTTTCGGCGCAGAACCACGCGCTGGCGATCGAGGTCGCGGACGTTCCGAATACGGTCCGAGGCTTCGGCCATGTGAAGGCGCGCAATCTCGCGAACGCAAAGTCGAAGACTGTTGCTCTGATGCAACGGTATAGAAGCCCGGATTTCCGCGCCACAGCGGCGGAATGACGCAGTATGGTCACTATTTACGCGATGGTTGCATTTGACGACTATGTAGTCTTGGAGCGATAACAACGCCGAAGCATGCGCTTCCAACCGACTCCAAAGAGGTTTGCATTATGCGCTTTCCCCTCATTGCCGCCGCGTGCGCCGGTATCCTGATGGTTACCAGCGGCTGCGCGCAGCTCAACTTCGGCGGCGGGGCCTTTTCCGCCGAAGGCGACATCGCCTACGCGAAGTCGAAGACCGCATCCGATCCGTTCGGCGAGGCCCTGCGTCAGGGCTATCTGCAGCGTGCCGAGGCCGAGCGCGCCGAGTACGACTACCGCGACGCCGGCCTGTTCGCCGAGAAGGCGGTTGACGCCGCGAACGGCAACATCCCCGGCATCTGGCCGATGGAGCGCTGGGATCTTGCGCCCGAGCACCACGACAACTTCGCCAAGGGCAGCGCCATGCTGCTCGACGCGTTGAACCTTGGCGGCGCGCAGAAGGCGCCGGGCCCGATGGCCAAGGCGCAGACCAGCTTTGAGTGCTGGGCGCAGGAGGCCGAGGAAAATCACCAGCCGAAGGACATCGCCGGCTGCTGGGCCGACTTCGAGGCCGCGATGAAGGCCGTCGAGGAGGCGCTGAAGCCGATGATGGCGCCGAAGCCGACCGCGATGGCCGAGCCGGCCGCGCGCGACTACCTGGTCTTCTTCGACTTCGACAAGACCGAGATTCGCGCCGACAGCGCCAGCATCCTGAACAGCGTGATCAACGCGGTTCGCGAGCTGAAGGCCGGCACCGTCGAGCTGATCGGTCACGCCGACCGCGCCGGCGCCACGGCCTACAACCAGCGGCTGTCGGAGCGTCGTGCCGAGGCGGTGCGTCAGTACCTGTCGGGCCGCGGCCTGTCGGTGCAGACCACGACCGCCGGTCGCGGCGAAAGCGACCCGCGCGTGCCGACTGCCGACGGCGTGCGTGAGCAGGAGAACCGGCGGGTGGAAATTCACCTGAAGTAAACCCGCCCTGTGGCAAAGAGGGCGGCGGCGTCGGGAAACCGGCGCCGCCGCCTTTTTTTGGTCGCAATCTGCCTGGCCGCCGGGTAGGGTCGGCGCTGACTCGCCGCAGGGGCAAGGGCTGGAGTGATTCGATGCGTTTGATGGCTGTCGCGATCGCGTTTGGCGTAGCACTGGGCGCGACCGGTGTCGCGCAGGCCGACGACAAGGTGGCGCTCCGGCTGCCGTCGGCGAACGCGGTGGAGGGGCTGTCCCGTTCGATCGCGACGCCGCTGCTGAAGACAAGACGCAGATCCGCATCCTCAAGCACGACGACCAGCTCGCTGGCCATTGCGCCGAGAAGAGCTTCGACAGCGCCGAGATCATCACCCGTCCGGTCGAGGTGAGCACCGGCAAAACGAAGTGGCAGGAACAGTGGGTGCTGAACCGTTGCGGCACCCAGGTCGGCTACCGCGTGTTCTTCACCGATGTCGGTGACGGCGGCGCCTACTTCGCGTTCCGCCAGACCAACTAGGGCACGCCCCGCGCGCTGCGCCCGCTACGCCTGGTCATGTACCAGGCGATGTACGAATTCCAGCTTCGACACCACCTCGCCGCTCAGGACGAACGGGTAGAAGTCCGCCTGTCCGACGCTGCGGTTGAGGGCGTTCGCCGCGTAGCTCAGCGGCAGCCAGGCATCGATCAGCGCCGGTAGCGGCTGCGGCTCGTACGGGTCGCCCGCGAAGGTCGCGTGCAAGGCCGGATCGTCGCCGACGACCGGGTCGACCTGCAGCCCGAAGGCCGCCGCGGTCTCCAGCGCATCGACGATGTGCAGGTAGTGCGCCCAGCTTTCCGCGAAGTCTTCCCACGGGTGGCTGCTGGCATAGGCGCTGACGTGGCGTGCCTGCCAGTCCGGTGGCGGCCCCTGGTCGTAGTGCCGTTGCAGCGCCTCGGCATAGTCCAGCCGCTCGTCGCCGAACAGTTCGCGGCAACGCTGCATCCGTTCCGCGCCGACCACCAGCATCTGCTCGTAGTAGTGCCCGGTCTCATGCCGCAGGTGGCCGATGAGCGTGCGGTAGGGCTCCGCCATTTCCTGCCGACGACGCTCCCGCTCGGCATCGTTGGCTTCGGCGATGTTCAGTGTCACCAGCCCGTTGTCGTGCCCGGTCCGAACCGGCTCCGCGTCCGGGAACGCGGCGCTGACGTCGGCGATGAAATCGAATGCCAGCCCGCCGTCGCCATCCGTCTGTTGCGGCGTCACCGGCAGGCCAAGCCGCATCAGCGCGTAGACGACACGATGCTTGGCCAGCTCGATGCGCCGCCAGTGTTCGAGATTTTCCGCGACCGCGAGGTCCGGAATGGTGCGATTGAGCGCGCAGGCCTGGCACCTCGTATCGGCGCTTTCGGCCGGTACCAGCCAGTTGCACACGCCGTGCTCGGCATTGGCGCAACTTCGGTAGACGCGGTCGGGCTGGGCCATCGGCCGCCACAGCCCGTCCGCGTCCGCCGTCAGTGCGCTCAGCGTCGCCAGCTCGGTCAGGTAGCCGAGTTGCGTGCCGCAGCGCACGCACTGGCTGTTCTCGAAATAGACGAGATGGCCGCACGACTGACACTGGAAGAGCTTCATCGGCACCGATCGTAGGCGCCTCCCTCGACGGCGTCGATCATGCAGCGCTTTCCGCCCTCATGCCGCCTTCGGCAATGGTCCGACATAGGTCGAGGCCGGGCGGATCAGGCGGCCGCCGGCGACCTGCTCGAACACGTGCCCGCACCAACCCAGCACCCGGCCGACGGCGAAGGTCGGCGTGAACATGTCGCGCGGCACCTGCAGCGCCTCCAGCGCCAGCGCGGTGTAGAACTCCACATTGGTATCCAGCCGGCGGTCCGGATAGCGCTTCGCCAGCGCCGTCACCACGGCCTGCTCGACCTGGGCGGCGAAGGCGATGCGGCCGGCGCTGACCGAGCCGAGCCGTTCTACCACGCCCTTGAGCACGTCGGCGCGCGGGTCGCGCGTCCGGTAGACCCGGTGCCCGAATCCCATCAGCCGCTGCTTGCCGGCCAGCGCCGCGTCGATCCAAGGGCCGATCCGCGCCTCGTTGCCGATCTCGTCCAGCATGTCGAGCACCGGCCCCGGCGCGCCGCCGTGCAGCGGTCCCTTCAGGGCGCAAAGCGCGCCGACCACCGACGACACGATGCCGGCCTGGGTCGAGGCGATCACCCGCGCGGTGAAGGTCGACGCGTTGAGCCCGTGGTCAGCCACGGTGACGAGATAGGTTTCCATCGCGTCGACCTCCTCGCCGGTCGCCGGCGCGCCGCGCAGCATCCGCAGGTAATCGGCCGCGTGGCCCAGCGCCGGATCGGGCGGCAGCAGTTCCAGACCGCGCTGGCGCCGCGACAGCGTCGCCGCGAACACCGCCGTCGCCGCGCTGACCCGTACGTGGTCATCGTCGCCGCCATCGGACAGCATCGCCAGCCCCGCTCGCAACCCGTCGATCACCGGCAGCCCGTCGGCGGCGGGCAGCAGCGCCGGCACCTTCTCCCAGGCGGCCATGCGCGC
>CAZVLI010000227.1:0-6702 GCA_964627965.1 uncultured Rhodospirillales bacterium | reverse complement strand
AGGTTCTGGTCGCTTGCGAATGCAGTGGTGTTGTCCGGCGGGCCTTCCGTGCCCTCGTTGACCGAGCCCCAGCCGGCCACGACGTAGTCCTTGCCCGGATCGATCGGCTCGCCGGTGGCGAGCAGCGTCATGTCGGAGATGCGCGCGCCGATCGCCTTGCCGGGATCGATCGCGTAGCCCATGCCGCCGACGCGAACCATGTCACCGCCCTGTTGGTAGTAGGGATCGGGGTTGAACAGGTTGTCCGCGACATCCTCCAGGATGTCCTTGATCAGCTTGCCGGTCATGGTCGAGCGATAGGCCTCCGGGTAGGTCATCGCGCACGCGTTGTGCAGGTCCTCGACCGTGATCGCCTGGCCCGGCAGCAGCGAAGTGCCCCACCGGAAACCCGGCGAGAGCGCGATCTGCGCGTCGCGGCCGGCGATCAGCGCCTGGCAGAACAGGTCGTCGAAGGTCCCGTTGAAGTTGCCACGCCGATACAGCAGCGTCTCGGTGCGACCCAGTTCGCGTGCCAGTTCCGCTTCGTAGGGCGCGCGCAGCCGGTCGACCAGCGCGGTCATCTCCGGGTCCGGCGCGATCACGTCGGCGAAGATCGGGATCAGGCGATAGCGGAAGTCGCGCATCTTGCCGTTCGCGACATCGAGATCGAGGCGGGACAGGAACTTGCCGTTCGAGCCCGAGGCGACGATCAGCGTGCGCCCGACCTTGACCGGCGCGGGCAGCGCATCGTGGGTGGGGCCGGACAGGATCACGTCGATGCCATCCACGCGCCCGGCCAGTTTACGGTCGACATCGAATCCGTTGTGCGAGAGCAGCACCACCAGGTCGGCGCCCTCGTCGCGCGCCGCCTGGACATGCTCGGCCACCATCTCCTCGCGAATGCCGAAGCTCCAGTTCGGGATCATCCAGCGCGGGTTGGCGATCGGGGTATAGGGAAAAGCCTGACCGATCACGGCGATCTGGGCGCCGCCGCGCTCGAACATCCGCATCGCCTCGAAGGCGGGCTCGTCCCACTCGTTGTCCTTCACATTACCGGCGAGGAAGGCGAAGGGGAGATCGTCGACGATCTCCTGTACCCGGTCGGTCCCGTAGGTGAACTCCCAATGCGCCGTCATCGCGTCGGGGCCGAGCGCGTTCATCGCCTCGACCATGTCAGCGGCATTGGTCGCCTGGGCGGTGAAGCTGCCTTGCCAGGTATCGCCGCCGTCGAACAGGAGCGTGTTGTCCGGACGCTCGGCGCGAATCCGTTTCACCACCGCCGCGATACGGTCGAGCCCGCCCATCTTGCCGTAGGTCAGGGCCAGCGCGGCGAAGTCCTCCGACGTCAACGCATAAGCGTCGGCGCTGCCGGCCTCGATGCCGTAGAGCTTGAGGAACTCCTTGCCCGTGACGTGCGGTGGCAGTCCGGCGACCTCGCCGATACCGAGGTTGACCGACGGTTCGCGGAAGTAGAGCGGCTTGAGCTGCGCATGCAGATCGGTCAGGTGCAGCAGCGTGACGTTGCCGAACCCGCCGCTGCCGATGAGTTCGTCTTCGGTCAGCCGCTGCTGGGCGGCGAGACGCTGCCACCCGCCGACGCCCGGGCCGACGAGCGCCCCCAGCGCCAGGGTGGCCATCAGGAAGTCACGACGTGAGAGCAAAGCGCCACCTTCCCGCCACCGCCACGTAAGCGGTGACACCTGCAAGAGGTTTGAGACTAGGCCGCCACACGGACGGCCCAACGCGTCCCTACTGACGGACCGCCGGCGTTTCGATCGAGAGACCGGTGCCGCGCCAGGTCACATAGACCTCCAGCGCCATCAGCTCGTCGGAGAACGCCTTCGGCTTTTCCGCGCGGGTGTCGCGGATGCAACCGCGGAAACGGTTGTGCAACGACACCATGTTGGCCTGCTTCAACCGGTAGGTCGGGAAACCGTTGACGTTGCCCTGGCTGAGGTGGTCGGCACGGATGTACTTGCCGTTGTTGAGCTCGTGACAGCTCGCGCAGGACAGGTTCAACTGACCGGTGCGCGTGTAGTAGAGGTCCTTGCCGGTTTCCCACCAGCTCTGCAGTTCGCCCTGCTTCAGGTCGACAGCCATGGGGGTACCGAGCGACTGGTGCTTCACGAAGGTGGTCAGCGCCTTCTGATCGGCATGGTCGAACTTGTACGCCTCGGCGCCCATGTTCTCCGTGCGGCACTTGTCGATCTGCAGCTCGATGTTGATCGGGCGCTTCGCGTCGGCATCCCACTTCGGGTAGGCCGCGGCGACATCCTTCATGCTGTCGGCGGCGTCGTTGTGGCACGAGGCACACGACTTGCCGGCCGTACCCGCGACCGTGTTCCAGATCTCCTCGCCGCGCTCGACGTAGAGCATGCCGGGATTCTGAAACGAGTCGGCCTCAAGTGCGCGGGTTTCGCCGGTACGGTAGTGCCAACCCGACAGAACCTCGTCGAAGGGGTGGCCCTCCGGCGCCTTCGTGCGGGTGATCATCTTGCGCTCGCCATCGATGATCAGCTCGTCATCGACGGGCTCGGCCATCGACGGCATCGCGATCGCCTGAGCGAACACCGCGGCGCCAATCAGCTTCAGCGCTTGCGACTTGTTCAGCATCGATCCTCCCATGCGCCGGCCAGCAGCGCTTCTGGTCCGGTCTGCGCCGGTTATTGAACCTTGATCGGCTTCTCGGTCGTGTAGACCTCACCGTTGTCGTCGACCCAGGTGAACTTGAACGTGCCGCTCTCGTTCACCTTGGCGGTGAATTCGAAATACGGGTTGGCCGAAATCGCCGGATCGATGTCGCACCCGAAGACGAGCTGCCCATTAAACTCGCAGGTGAACTTGTTGATGATCTGGCGCGGGATGACGTTGCCATCCTTGTCCTTGCGCTGACCCGATTCCATCTTGTGGCTGATCAGCGTCTTGATGGTGATGACCTCGCCGGCCGATGCCGTCTTCGGGACCTTCACGCGCGGTTTTGGCTTTGCCATGTCGCTACTTCCTGCGTTGTCCGATCAGCCGCCGCAGCCGCCGATGGTGACCTTGACCAGCTTCTTGTCCATGAAGATCGAGCCGTCGCTCATCTTCGCCACGGCGATGACGTTCTGCGTCTTGGCCAGGCGCATGCGCGTGCTGGCGCCGGCGCTGCCGCTCATCGGCGTGAAGTTGAACGTCGCGACCGCCGGGTTCGGATTGCCCTCGGCCAGGATCATCACCGCGGCGACGTGATCCTGATCGGTCATTGGGCTGTCGACCTCGACCGAGATCGGGACCGTGTTGCCGTTCTCCGCGATCTCCGGCGCCGTCAGGGTGATCTTGCCCGCCGTCGGCGCCTTGCCGCCGGTGAACTCTTTCAAACGGGCCTCGACCATCTCGGCCGTTGCCCAGGCCGGCGCTGTCTCCAGACCGGTGGCCAGCAAGGCGGCGGCTCCAGCCGACAGCCCGAGCATCTGGCGTCTTGTCAGATCCATGATCTCACTCCTCTCGCGAAACGCGATCACTTCAGCGTCGTCAGATAGGCGACGATGTCCTCGACCTGCTGCGCCGACAGGATCGTCTTGCCGATCAGGTCCTTGCGTACGTGCTTGCCGACCTCCAGCGAGTAGAAGCCGGGCATCACCGTCTCGGGACCGAAAACGGCCTTGGAATTGACGATGATCGCGCGCAGCTGCGCCGGCTCCCAGCGCTCGGCGACACCGTCGAGCGGCGGGCCAACCTCGCCGTGGAAGAGCTGCTCGCTCATTTCCTCGTTGGCATGACAGGCCAGGCAATTCCCGAGCTTGCGGTTGGCGAAGGCCTTGCGTCCCGCCGCCGCGTCGCCGGCTACGCCGGTCAGCGAGGCGCCGAGCTCGCCATCGACGATGTTGACGTCCTTTGGCGCAACCTCCGCGGCCGTGGCTGCAGCCGCCCATCCGCACAGCGCCACGATGGCGAGGAATCGTCCTGCTCTTTGCATCGCCTCAATGACCTCCGCCCCAGTCGCGGCCGCCTTTGCGGCGATCCGCCATTGCCATAACGGTAGTGACTCCGTGGCAGGCAATCAATGCATAAATTGCATTGTTTGAATTTATTTTGCCATTTCACTCAATCGGTATTGATCTTCCCCGCCGCCTCGCGCTCGCGGATACGCCGTGCGTGGTAGCGCTGGAAGTCCTCGTCGCCGGCGTAGCCCTTCTCGCGAACCCAGGTGAACATGTCGAGGAAGGTGCCCTTCCGGAACGCGCCCGGCATCGTCGCGACGGCCGCTTCGGCCACCGTCGCGTCCTCCGGCGCGGTCTCCGGCATGAACAGGATCGTTGGCGTGAAGATCACCCGCCACCGGCGCGCGGCGGTCTTCTCGGTCAAGGTCTCGCCGTCGAGATCGGTGACCTCCTCATCGCCGTAGAGGTTGTACTGGACCATCTTGAAGTTGGCCTCGATGAAGGCGCGGACCTCGGGGTCGGCCAGTATCTTCTCGTGCACTTCCCTGCAGTAGATGCAGCCGCGCTGCTCGAAGATCAGCGCCAGGCGCTTGCCTTCCTCGGCCGCCGTCTCGATGTCCTCGCGGATATCGCGGAAAGTGATCGAGAACCAATCCTGCTTGTGCAGGCCGTCGTCGCCGATTGTCGCCGCATGGGCGGCGCCGGCCGGCAGCGCCAGCAGAACGATAAGCAACAGTCTGGTCAGCATGGTCTTGCCCCTATCCGATAGCGGTGAATGCCGGGAACGTCTCGAGCAGCCAGTTGGCAATCACGCTCATCTGGCCGGTGATGAAGAGCAGGCCGGTCAGCACGAGAATGCCGCCCATCGCCTTCTCGACGGTGGCCATGTGTCGCCGAAAGCGTCGCGCCCAGGCGACAAACTGTCCGATGAAGGCCGCAGCGATGAGGAACGGAATGCCGATACCGAAAGAGTAGCCGGCCAGCAGCAACGCACCGCGCATCGCGGTGTCCTGGCCGCCGGCGACGAACAGGATCGCGGCCAGCACCGGACCCACGCACGGCGTCCAGCCGAAGGCGAAGGCCAGTCCCATCAGGTAGGTGCCGAGCAGTCCGGCCGGTTTCGCGACCTCGACGCGCGCTTCTCGGTACAGCAGGCCGATGCGCAACAGCCCGAGGAAGTGCAGGCCCATGACGATGATGAGGATGCCGGCGATGACGGTCAGCGTGTCGAGATAGCTCGCGACCGCCTGGCCGATCACACTCGCCGTCGCCCCGAGCGCGACAAAGACAGTGGAAAAGCCAAGCACGAACATCAGCGCGGCGACGGCGACACGTCGCCGGGCCGCCGCCGTCTGGCGCTCCGCCTGCATCTCGTCGAAGCTGAGGCCGGCCATGTAGGCCAGGTAAGGCGGCACGATCGGCAGCACGCAGGGCGAGATGAAGGAAACAATGCCGGCTAGCACCGCACCCCCCAAGCTGACGTCCAGCATGCGCCTTCCTCCCGACCGCAACGACGGCCTGGAACACATTCATCCATTCATATATATATTGCAATCACCATGGCATTCGTGACCAGACTCTTCTTCGCCTTTGCCGCACTGGCGATGTGCGCCGCCGGGGCACCGGCACGCCCCCTGGCGGCCGAGCTGGTCATGCTGGAACGGCCTGGCTGCGTCTGGTGCCGCAAGTGGAACGAGGAGATTGCACCGATCTACCCGAAGACGCCGGAGAGTAAGCAGGCGCCGTTGCGTCGCGTGGACATCACACGACCATGGCCCGCCGATCTGGCGGCAATCAGGGCCGACGTCTATACACCGACATTCGTGCTCGTCGCCGACGGCAGGGAAATCGACAGGCTACGCGGCTATCCTGGCGACGAGTTCTTCTGGGCGTTGTTGAACGAGATGCTGGCGAAGCTGCCCGAAGGCGGCGCAACGGCACAGACAAGGTGACCATGGCGAAACGCGATCCCATTCCGCTTCCCGACGACTTCGAGACCATGATGGAGCAGGCGCGCAAGGCGAGCGACCTGCTGAAGGCGCTGTCGCACGAGAGCCGGCTGCTGATCCTTTGCCTGCTGGCCGAAGGCGAGAAGTCGGTCTCCGAGCTGGAGGACATCATGTCGATGCCGCAGGCGGCGGTGTCGCAGCAGCTGGCGCGCCTGCGGTTCGACAAGATCGTCAAGACGCGCCGCGAGGGCCGGGTGATCTACTACTCGATCGCCAGCGAAGAGGTCTCATCGCTGGTCGACATCCTCTACGAGTTCTTCTGCAGACCGGTCCGCGGCGACAAGCGCCAGCAAGACAGGAAGCAATCCGCACGATGACGCCGCCGGGCGCGATGCGGGGAAAGGGAGGCCAACGATGAACGACATCAGCTGGATCTCGCCGATCGCCGGATTGCTCGTCGGCATCGTCATCGGCGCGGTCGCGCGGCGCGCCCGCTTCTGCACCCTCGCCGCCCTGGAACGCTACTTGTATGCCGACGAGAGCGCCGGCGTACGAAGCTGGGCGCTGGCCGCGACCGTCGCGGCCGCGGCCACGCAGGCGATGGCGGCATTCGGCCTGGTCGACCTCAGCGGCGCCATCTACCTGACGCCGAGCTTCGGTTGGGCCAGCGCGATCCTTGGCGGGCTCATGTTCGGCTTCGGCATGGCGCTGGTCGGCACTTGCGGTTTCGGCGCGCTGGTGCGGCTCGGCGGCGGCAACCTGCGCGCCTTCGTCGTCCTGGTCATCCTGGGGCTCTCCGCGCTGGCGGCGCAGCGCGGCCCCCGTCCAGGACGGCGCGCTCCCGGTCATGGCGC
>CAZVLI010000226.1:0-6708 GCA_964627965.1 uncultured Rhodospirillales bacterium | reverse complement strand
GCCTTGCGTCGGGCGGTTCGCATCCATTAATGGCGTTTGTGGCGTTACGAGAGGATTCGACGATGAAGGCGTTCACGCGTTGGCTGTTTCTGTCCCTGATGCTGTCGCTGGCCGGGCCGGCGCTGGCACAGCCGGCGGAGAACGAGATCTTCACGCCGACGCAGAAGTCGGCCATCGAGCAGATGATCCGCGAGTACCTGTTGGCGAACCCGGAAATCCTGATCGAGATGACCGAGACGCTGGAGCGCAAGCAGAAGCCCCAGGCGGACGCGGCCGCGGCGGCCGGCATCGTCGAGCATCGCGGTCAGGTGCTTGCCAACGGCTACGACTACATCATGAACCCGGCCGGCGCCGTGCCGGTGGTCGAGTTCTTCGACTACAACTGCGGCTACTGCAAGCGCATGCTGCCGACGATCCGCCAGCTTCAGGCCGAGAACGACGACCTGCGCTTCGTCTTCAAGGAATTCCCGATCCTGTCGGACGAGTCGATCCAGGCGGCGCGCGTCGCCATCGCCGCCAAGAAGCAGGGCAAGTACATGGAACTGCACAACGAGCTGATGGCCTATCGCGGCCGCGTCGACGGCCGGGTGGCGATGAAGGTGGCCGAAGACATGGGCCTCGACATGGACAAGCTGAAGCAGGACCTGCACAGCCCGGAGGTCGGTGCCGAGATCGACGCCAACCGGCGACTGGCGGAGGCGCTCGGCATCCGCGGCACGCCGACCCTGCTGATCGGCGAGTCGCTGATCCCCGGCGCCCTGCCCTACGAGCGGATCATGGCGGTGGTCGAGGAACGCCGGCAGAGCTGCGCGATCTGCTGACGCAGGCTCAGTTCACGCCGACCGCGTCGCCCAGCACGGTACCGATGGAGTCGCGGACGACCAGGTCGGCATACTCGTCCTGGTCGGTTTCCTCGTTGTTGACGATGACCAGGCGGGCGCCGTTGCGTTTGGCCTGGATCGGGAAGCCGGCGGCCGGATAGACGACCAGCGACGAGCCCAGCACGATGAACAGGTCGCACAGCAGCGTCTCCTCGTGCGCCCGCATCATCTCGTCCTCCGGCATAGCCTGACCGAACGAGATCGTCGCGGTCTTTACGATACCGCCGCACTCACGGCAGTCCGGCAGGATCTCGCCGTTGGAGAACAGTTCCTTGATGGCGTCGAGCTCGTGCCGCAGGCCGCAGTTGAGGCAGGTCGCATAGGTCGAGTTGCCGTGCAGCTCGATGACCTTCTCGGCCGGCACGCCGGAAGCCTGGTGCAGACCGTCGATATTCTGCGTGATGATCGAGGCGACCTTGGCGGTTTCAACCAGCTTGGCGACGGCGCGGTGGCCGCGGTTCGGTTCCGCCGCCTTCATCGTCGCCTCGGTCGCGAACTTCCGCCGCCAGGATTCGCGCCGCATCTCCTCCGAGGCCAGAAAGTCGCGGAAGTCGATCGGCTTGTACTTGGTCCAGATGCCGCCGGGGCTGCGGAAGTCGGGGATCCCGCTCTCGGTGGAAATGCCGGCGCCGGTAAACACCACCGCGCGGCGACTGTCGCCCAGAAGTCCCTTCAGGCGTCGGATGCCCTCGTCCGTGGCCACGTGCATCGCCGCCCTCTCCTTCGTCGTTGTCGCGCTAGCCTCGCGCCTGCCGGCGGCGGCCGTCAACCGGGTTGGAAGGCGTCCAGCTCGAGGCAGCGGCGTTCGATCGCCTGCACCTTGGGATACGGCGCCAGATCCATGCCGAAGTAACGCGCGTTGCCGACCTGCGGGATCAGGCAGCAATCCGCGACGGTCGGCGCATCGCCAACGCTGAAATCGGAACCGTCGAGGTGACCCTCGATGGCGCTCAGGCCCGCGTCGATCCAGTACGTCTGCCAGGCTCGGGCCGCCTTGTCCGGCACGTCCCAGGTGCGCTGCATCCAGTCGGTCAGCCCCGAGTTCTGCAACGGATGGACTTCGCAGGCGACGATCTGCGCCAGCATGCGGGCACGTGCCCGCATCGCCGCGTCCGCCGGCAGCAGCGGCACGTCGGGAAAGGTCTCGTCCAGGTACTCGAGCATCGCCATCGACTGGGTCAGAACCAAGTCGCCGTGCACGAGGCTCGGCACCTTCACCTGCGGGTTGAGGCGGCGATAGGCGTGATCGGGCGTCGCCTTGGCCTCGTACAGATCGAACAACTCTTCCCGGTACGCCAGGCCCTTGAGGCGCAGCGCGATGCGCACCCGCCTGCCCGCCGACGACATCGGAATGGTGTGAAGGACGAGCTCGCTCACCCGCCCTACTCCGCGTCCGGCTGCACGTCCGGCGCCGCCTTGGCGAACTCCTCCAGCGACAGGCAGGCCTCGTTGATGCGCTGCACGGTCGGGTACGGCGCTAGGTCGACCTCGAAACGGTTGGCGTTGTAGACCTGCGGTACGAGGCAGATGTCGGCCATCGTCACCATCTCGCCATGGCAGTATCTGCCGGTACCGCCCCCCGCCAGCAGGGTTTCGAATGCCGCCAGCCCCGTCGCGGTCCAGTGCCGGTACCATTCCAGCCGCTGGTCCTGGCTGACGCCGATGGTGTCGGAGAGGTAGTTGAGCACCCGCAGGTTGTTCAGCGGGTGGATGTCCGCGGCGATCACGTAGCTGAGCTGGCGCACCCGAGCACGCGCCTTCGGTTCGGGCGGCAGCAGCGGCGGCTCCGGCCGCGTCTCGTCGAGATACTCGACGATGGCCAGCGACTGGCACCGTGCCGTTGTCGTCGACCAGCGTCGGCACGAGGCCTTGCGGATTGTGCTTGAGGTAATCGGCGCCGATCTGCTCGCCCTTGCGCAAGTGCACGTAGTGCTCTTCCGCCTTCAGCCCCTTCATGTTCAGCGCGATACGCACGCGATAGGCGGCGGACGAGCGGAAGTAGGTGTAGTGCTGCATGGCGACATCCCCGGCGCCTCGACGATCCGTGGCCAACAAGCGTGGCACGAGCGCGAACGTGCGGGCAACTCGATCGCAGCTGTGAGCAAGTTGGGCGCTTAACCGACCGTTCACGCCCTCAGCCGACGCTGACGGCCGCGCAGGTACACCGGCCAAGGAGTCGCCCCATGTCCTTCTTCTCCAGACTACGTGACGCACGTCGGGAAAGGCGCGAAGCCGCGGCACATCTCGCCCGCGACGCGTACTGGACCTGGTTCCGGGACAACGCGCCGCGTTTCGAGAACTACCTCGAGAACACACACGAGGTGGTGGCCGCCATCGGTCAGCAGATCGACGCCGTGGATAACCAGCTCAACTTCGAACTCGGTCGGGCCGAAGACGGCATCTACGAGTTCATCGTCAGCGCCGACGGCATCCGAGATGTGTTCCCCGCCGTTCAGGCGCTGGTGGCCGCCGCCCCCGTGATCCCAGGCTGGCGTGTCATCGCATTCCGGCCGCGCAAGTCCAGCGACCTCGCCAATGAGGTGCGCTACGAAGGCCTCTCGCTCGGTGCCGGTTCGCTCTGGTATCGCGCGACGCCGAATGACGACCGGCTCGACCTCACCCTTTGCGTCGAAGGCCAGGATGTAACCGGCGTTCATTCGATGCTTGGCGCGGTCTTCCTGCTTCTCGACGCTACGCTCGGCGAGTTCGACGTTGCGACGAAGATCGGAGCACTGGAATTCGCCGACTGCCCCGACAATCCGGCCGCGGATGGCTTTAGCCGCATCCCCGACCTCGCTGGGGAGGTTGATCGGATCACCGCAACGGACTAGCGGAGCATTCTCGCGAAGCTTTGAACAATCCGCTTCGCCACCGCATGCCATGGTCGCCCGCAACGTTGATCGAACGGAGGATCGGACCATGGCCGACGACCCGATGGCCGAACTGCAGGCCAAGTACCAGCAGCTGCTGACGCTGCAAAAGGAGATGGTCGACCTGATGGCGTCGCTGCCGCAGCCGGCGGTCGGCGACTATCACCTGAAAACGCACGACGGCGGCGAGATCGGGCTGGCCGATCTGTTCGGCGAGCAGGACGCGCTGATCCTCGTGCACAACATGGGCTTCTCGTGCAGCTACTGCACGATGTGGGCGGACGGCTTCAACGGCGTCCTGCCGCACCTCCAGGAGCGCGCGGCTTTCGCCGTCGCCAGTCCCGAACCGGTCGAGACGCAGAAGAAGGGCATGGCGAAGCGCGGCTGGCGCTTCCCCATGGTATCGGCCGAGGGCACGACGCTGTTCGCGGACATGGGCTTCGAGCATGACGGCCAGCCCATGCCGGGCGCCTCGATCTTCGTGAAGGATGCCGACGGGACCATCCGACGCCACACCTCGACCATGTTCGGCCCGGGCGACAAGTTCTGCTCGGTGTGGGCCTTCGCGGAACTGCTACCCGGCGATCCTGACGCGGCGCAGTAGCCGGCCGTAGTAGCCGAGCGCCATGCCGGCGATGGCGGCGCCGATCGCGATCTGCACCAGGGCATAGGTCGGGTCGGGCTTCAGTTCCGGCCAGCGCCCGTAGATGTAGCCGAAGGCATAGCGCAAGCAGATGATCGCCACGATCAGCAGCAGCGGCATCACCCGACGCGGTAGGTCGACGGTCCGCTGGTCGCGGTCGATCGCCAGGGGCGCCGCCGACACCACCCAGCCCAGCGCCGCGAACGGAACCGCCACCGCCAACCACAGACTGTAGGCCAGCGGCTTCGGCGCCGCGCCGGCCAACATGTAGACGACCGCCAGGGCCACGATCACCGCCGGCAGGACGTAGAGGCTGTTGACGGGGACCGTGTGCGGGCGCAGATCGCGCGCACCGAGCAGGACCGAGACAGCGATCAGCGGCCACACCCATAGCGGCGTGTGGCGGATCGCGCTCCAGACCTCATCCACTAGGCGGCTCGGGGCCAGACTTGCGGGAACATCTCGCAGGTCATCGCGTCACCAGGCTGTAACCCGTGCCCTTCCAGCGGCGGCGAGATGCGGCCTGGGCGCGAGGCGTAGCGTGCGTCCTCGCCGAGCCAGCGCGTGGCGTAGGCCCGGCGGCGACGATCGCTGGCCCGGTTGCCGGGCGCGCCATGCACGGTCAGCGCATGGAAGAAGATGCAGTCCCCCGGCTCCAGCGACCAGCGCAGCATCCGGTGCGCGCCGCGTTCGGCGTCGAAGTCGGGGATCGGCTCGAAGCGCGGATCTTGTGCCTCCAGGCTGGTGTTGGCGCGATTGAAGTACTGCGGCGCAAACCAGCGCCCCCAGCGATGCGAGCCGGCGATGTACTCGACGCAGGTTTCCTCCACCACCGGATCGAGAGGCAGCCAGATCGAACCGACCATGTTCCCCTCCAAGGGGTAATAGGGCTGGTCGTGGTGCCACGGCGTGCGCTCCAACGTGCCCGGCTCCTTAACAAGCAGGTGGTCATGATAGAAACTGATCGTCCGGGCGCCCAACAGAGCCGCCGCGATCCCGGCCGCCGGGCTCTCGGTGACGAAGCGCCGGCAGGCGTCGTGCCGCTGCCAGAGCTGGAAGTCGACGAAGAACTCGCCTGGCTGCCCTTCCGGCGTGTTGTAGCGTGCCATCGGGCCCGGTTCGGCCCGGTTGGCGTCGACCGCGGCACGAAGGCTCTCGATCCACGCCATGTCGAAGGCGCCGCGCAGGCAGACCGCACCGTCTCGCCGGTAGGCCGCGATCGTCGTATCGTCGATTCCAGGCTTTGTCATATAGCCATCCTAGCAGCTACTATCCGGCATGGCCTCGCAGACAGGCCTCCGAACCTGGGATGAAGCCATCGTTCGGGCCGCCAGCAGGCGGCTCATCCCGCCAACAGGGAGATGAGGGAGTCATGACAACAAACGCATCCGGACTGAAGCGTGCCGCGACAGCACTGGCCATGATCGCCGGCGCGGCGATGTGGGCAGGCGTTGCCCACGGCGCTGGCCACGGCGGCAAGGTACTCAAGGTGGTGCCGCACGCCGACCTGAAGAACATCGATCCGATCTGGACCACCGCGTACATCACGCGCAACCACGGCTATCTGGTCTACGACGTGCTGTTCTCGATGGACGAGAACCTCGCGGTCAAGCCGCAGATGGTCGACAACTACAAGGTCAGCGACGACGGCCTGCAGTACACCTTCACGCTGCGCGACGGCCTGAAGTGGCATGACGGCGAGCCGGTGACGGCGGAGGATGCCGTCGCCTCGCTGCAGCGCTGGGGCAAGCGCGACGGCCTGGGACAGAAGCTGTTCGAGGTCGTCGACAGCCTGACCGCGGCTGACGAGAAGAGCTTCGTGATGAAGCTGAAGGCGCCGTACGGCTTGGTCATCGACTCGATCGGCAAGATCAGCTCCAACGTCCCCTTCATGATGAAGAAGGAGATGGCGGCGACCGATCCGTTCGAGCAGGTGCCCGAGACCATCGGTTCCGGCCCGTTCGTCTTCAAGAAGGACGAGTGGGTACCCGGCTCCAAGGTCGTGTACACCAAGAACATGGACTACGTGCCGCGCAACGAGCCGCCGAGCGGCGTCGCCGGCGGCAAGGTGGTCAAGGTCGACCGCCTGGAGTGGCTCTACATCCCGGACCAGACCACGGCGATGAACGCCCTGATCTCCGGCGAGGTACACTACTTCGAGTCGCCGCAGATCGACCTGGTGCCGAACCTGCAGGCGGCCGACAACGTCCAGGTCAAGGTCATCAACAAGATGGGCAGCCAGGGCTGGCTGCGCCTGAACCATCTCTGGCCGCCGTTCGACAACGTCAAGGCGCGGCAGGCGATCCAGGCGCTG
>CAZVLI010000225.1:0-6725 GCA_964627965.1 uncultured Rhodospirillales bacterium | reverse complement strand
TCGTGCCGCGCGATCGCATCTCTCACGGTCGGCTCGTCCTGCAGCGCGCGCGCCGCAGCGACACCCGCCTCGGCGAGCTCGACGCCGGTGTAGCGCGCCTCGGGATACATGCCGGCCAGCGCGAATAGATTGCGTCCGTTGCCGCAGCCAACCTCCAGCACGGTCTCCGGCCGGCGATCGCGCAGGATTCCCAGCACGATGCGCAGGTAAAGCCGCTTCAGCGCGCGCGGGCGGACCATCATGCGGCGCTCGCCCCAGACAATCGGGCTGAACTTCTGGTCCTGGTCGTCGCGCAGGTCGTCGGTCGACCAAAGGTTCTCGTATCGGCCCTGCACGTAGTCGACGTCGCGCTTGCGCCGCGCCACGCCCAAAGCACGCCGCACGCGGGCGATCTTCCAGCTCCGGGCCAGCTTGCGTTCCAGCGTGCGCCACTCGCCGTCGGCCGGGGCCTCATTGGCCGCGTCGGGCGCTAGAATGCCCTGGATCTCCGCCTTGTCCGGCAGCTGCGTCAGGTCGATCTCAGACATCGTAGCCTCGGGTCGCCAGGTCCAGGTCGGTCAGTTCCTGGGTCGTACGGTTGCTCTCGGCATAGCGCCCGGCGACCAGCCGCGCCACCTTGTCGGCCAGCCGCTTGTCGCTGGCCGTGCGCCAGCCGGTCGGCAGCTTGCGGTCGAGCCACTGGAAACCGGCATTGCCGGCATCGGCCAGCCCGGGCAGCGCCAGCGGCGAGTAGCCGTTGGCGGCGTCGCGCAGGAAGAACGGGTTCAGACGCCGCTTCGCCGATACCGTGAGGCCGCAAAGTGAGGCATTGACCCGGCGCGCCGCCGACACGTCCGGCGTGGTCTCCAGGCCGGCGAAGCGGGCGACGTGGCGCGCCACCGTCTCCGGCCGGCTGGCAATGTCCTCGAACGGCTGCACCATCACACGGTCGGCACCGAACAGCGCCTGGTAGCGGCCGATCAGACCGTGATAGGCGAAATGCGCGAAGTCGAAGCGCGGCACGCGCAGCCGGCCGCCCTCCGGCGGATCGACATAGTCGCGCAACGATAGGTGGCCGCCGACTTGCACGTAGACCTTGTAGAAAGACAGCAGCATGTCGGCCTGGCGCCGGATCACGATCAGCACGCGGCCGTCGGGGAAGACCTCGCGCAGGCGCCGGGCGATCTCGGCCGAATCGTAGCCCCCGCTGTCCGGGTAGCCGGACAGCCGCTCCGCGCTCAGCACCGGGACCAGGTCGCCCTGGTCGAGCCGGCCGACGAAATGCGCGTGCGCGGCCTCGGCATCGAAATCCAGCATGTTCGGCAGGATCAGGTGGGTGGCGATGTCGTCGCGCCGGTCGAACGGCTGGGCGAAACCCGCCGCCGTCTGCCCGAACAGGAAGCGTTGCAGCCAGGTCGAGCCGGCGCGGTGATAGCCGATATGGATGAGCGGGGCGCGCATGGACGTGGCGCGCGAGTATCACGCGGGCGCGAGGCTGTCCAGGCGGCGCCTGCGGGCCTTGACCGGCCGCGCGCGGCACGGATAAACAGGTCGCCGGCTCGCCCGCTTGTCCGCCCGCGTCGCGGCGCCGTGCAAGCCGCAGCAGCAAGCAGCATCGGCTTATGCCCTGGGCCCCACTGAACGACCCGATTTCGCCGCACCTCAGGCAAGGTGAAGGCTCCTGATGGCGCGCTGGCTGCTGTTGCCGGTGGAGACCAAGGCGCGTGAGTTTCACGCCAAGCTGCTGCTCGCCGCCGTGGCCGCGGAGGCCGGCTGGGACGTGCTGCTGGGCGAGCAGAACGCGATCCTGGCGCAGCTTCCGGTGCTGCCGCGCGGGATCTACCTCGACAAGTCGATCGCGCCGACCAAGACGGCACATTTCCGCCGCCTGCGGGCCGCCGGGCACCGCATCGTCGCCTGGTGCGAGGAAGGGCTGGTCTACCGCGACCGCGACGCCTACCTGCGCGAACGCATCAGCCTGGACAGCCTGGCCGAGGTCGACCGCTTCTTCTGCTGGGGCGAGGTGCAGCGCGAGGACGTGCTGAGCAAGGCCGGGTTAGTACGGGATTCGGGTGATGGCGAGAAGCTGGTGCTGGCCGGCAATCCGCGCTTCGACCTCTTGCGGCCGGGCTGCCGCGACCTGTTCGCGGCGGAAGCGGCGGAACTGAACCGCGCGCACGGCGACTACATCCTGATCAACACCAACTTCGCCCGCTACAACCACTTCAACGGGCCGGATTTCCTGATCGACGTGCTGCGCCAGCGTGGCACGCTGACCACCGCCGAACAGGAAGCCTTCTACACCCGCTGGCGCGACTTCCTGGGCGAGCTGTTCCACGGTTTCGCCGACGCGATGCCGGCGCTGTCGAAGGCGTTTCCGGATCGCACCATCGTGCTGCGGCCGCATCCGTCGGAGAACCACCCGCGCTGGGCCGAGATGACCCGGGACCTGCCGAACGTGCGGGTGATCTACCAGGGCAACGTGGTGCCGTGGCTGATGGCCAGCCCGGTGCTGGTGCACAATTCCTGCACCACGGGCCTGGAGTCCTTCCTGCTGGACAAGCCGGCGCTGGCGTTCCGGCCGGCGACGTCGGAGATCTACGACAGCTACCTGCCGAACGCGGTCAGCCGCTCGGTGTGGTCGGCCGACGAGTTGATCGAGGCGGTGCGCGACGCGCTGGCCGCCGGCCACGTGGCCAAGGATGCACAAGCCGACAGTGTCGCCGGCCGCTACTACGCGGCGCGCGACGGCGCGCTGGCGGCGGAACGCGTGGTCGATGCGTTGGACGACGTCCCGGCACCCGAGAACCGGCCATCGCCGCCGATGGCACGGCTGAAAGCCCGCGCGGCGCCGCTGCGCGACCTTGCGCGCCGCGTCCTGCGCCCACAGCAGTCGGCCTACGCGCGACAGAAGTTCCCCGGCCTGGACCTCGCCGAGACCAAGACCGAGCTGGCGCATCTGGCCGGCGCCGCCAATCGTTTCGGCAACGTCACGGTCGGCGCGCACGCCTGGCGCTGCTTCCACCTGAAGGCGGCGTGACGGTCATGGTGCTGCCCTCCAAGCCCGATCCGCGCCGCCGGCCGCCACGACCCTCGCCACGGCGCCAGGGACCGAAGAAGCCGGGGTGGTTCGCCAGGTTGCTACAACGATGGTTCGGGCCACGCTTCAAGGCCGACCCGTCGCGCTACCGCGCCTATCAGTCGCGGCAATCGGTGCTACGGCTGGACGCGCGGCTGCCGCCGGCCGACGACGTCGGCGAACTGCGCGAGGCGCTGGTGGAGCGCGGCCTGGAGCCGCGCGAGAGCGATTGGACCTTCTATCTCGCGCCGGGACCTGAGCTGGATCGTATCGTGCCCGACCTCGCCGACGTCTACGGACCCGGCGTCGGGCTGAAGGTCCTGAAGGACATGCAGCCGCCGGAGGACGCGATCTACGCGGCGGAGGCGCTGGCGATCGGCCCGAAAGGCACGGCCCAGCCGCTGGCGCCGTCACCGGCCGGCCTGCTGCGCGTCGCCGGGCTCCTGCACGTCGCCGGCCTCGGGCCACGGGTACACGACCTGATCCACCTGACGGCTGGCGGGCGGGACCTGTCGGCCTATGTCGTCGACCATGTCGGGTGGAAGGTGACCGACGCCACCGCCTACCGCACCTTCATGCGGCGCCTGAAGCCGGTGATGAAGAGCGGCCTGCTGAGCACACCGACGGGCAAGCTGGACACGGATAGCGACTTCCCGGCACCGGACTGCCACGACAATCTGCGGCTCGACCCGGCCAATGGCGAGCCGCTCTACGTCGACTTCCATACCTTCGCGATCCCGGACGAGACCCGGCTGGTCACCACCTTCGCGCGCGACGCGCTGCCGTATGCCGGCGGCGACCGGCATCGGCTGCAACAGTCGATCCCCGGTGCCATGCCCGGCCAGCGCGACACCGAAGCGCGCACCGCCGCCATCGCCGCATTGATGCGCAAGCCAAATCTCAGCTTCGACAACCGGCTGGTGTTCGACGTCGGCTGCAACAGCGGCCTGATGATGGCCGAGGCGCTGGCCGCCGGCGCCCTGTGGGCCTACGGCTGGGATCACGTCCAGGTGGCGCAGGGGGCCCAGCGAATCCTCGCCGCGCTCGGTGCCAGCCGGTCGACGCTGTTCGGCGAGACCATCGGCCCGGACAGCGATCTCGCCGGCATGTTGCCACCGCACCACCGGCTGCACGGCGACGGCGTGCTGCTTTACCTCGACGTCGACAGCCAGATCGGCGCCCCAGCCGGCGTCGGCTACCTGCCGTGGCAGCTGATCGTGTTCGAAGGCGAGGCCGGCACCGATGTCGGCGCCGCCTGGCGCTGGCTGCAGCAGGCCGGCTGGTTCGAGGACGGCAGCTTGCTGTCGCACACGCTGCTGGCCGACGACGACGGGCTGCCGCGACCGCTGCTATTGGCGAGGCGGCGGCGCCGGTGAGCACGACCGCCGGCAAACGCGTGTGGCGCGCCCTGAACTCGACGCAGCGTTACGGCGCGCGGCTGGCGCTGACGTGGCGCAAGCTACTGCTGCCGCGTGGCGACTGCGTGTTCGTGGCGGCGATGCCGAAATCGGGCTCCAGCTTCCTGGTGAAGGCGCTGGCCGAGGCGACCGGCCACACGCAGATGTTCCTCGGCTACGACCACCTGAACGAACAGGACCTCTACCTGCCGCGCCTGATCGACTCGTGGGGCCAGGACATCGTGGTGCACCAGCACCTTCGCGTGACGCAGGCGAACCTGGACCTGCTGAAGGTATTCGGCATCCGGCCGGTGGTGCTGCGCCGCGACCTTCCCGACGCGCTGGTCAGCCTGGCCGACCACCTGAACACCGAGTCGCTGGCGACCGCGGCCGTGACCATGCCGCCGGAATACCGGACCTGGCCCCGCACGCGGCAGTTGCAGGCGGTCATCGACCTGGCCGCGCCCTGGTACGTGCAGTTCATGGCCGGTTGGGAAGCGTCGGCGGCGGAAGCCGACGCGCTGGTCGTGGACTATGCCGACGTGGTCGCCGATCCGGCGTCGGCGGTGGCCGACGTGCTGGACCATTACCGGATCGAAAGGTCGGCGGCGGACATCGAGGCGGCAGTGGCCCGGGCGCGTAACGGCGCAGTGCGGTTCAACCAGGGCATCGCCGGCCGCGGCGCGGCGGAATTCTCGCCGGAGCAGCTCGCGCGGCTGATCGAGCTCAAGCGGCACTACCCGGCGCTGCAGCCGGACCTGGCCGAGACGGCCTGAGCGATGTGCGGCTTCGCCGGCATCCTGGCCGCGCCCGGACGCTTCGGCGCCGACCGGCTGAGCAGCGATGCCAGCGCGATGGGCGCGGCGATCCGCCATCGCGGCCCGGATTCCGACGGGCTGTATGTCGACGGCGAAGGCGGCATCGCGCTCTCTCACGTGCGGCTGGCGATTATCGATCTGTCGCCGGCCGGGCGTCAGCCGATGACCTCGGCCGACGGCCGCTACGTCATCGCCTACAACGGCGAAACTTACAATTTCGTCGGACTGCGCGAGGAGTTGCGCACCAAGGGCCACCGTTTCCAGGGCCGCTCCGACACCGAGGTCATGCTGGCCGCTATCGTCGAGTGGGGGCTGGAGGGCGCGCTCGGGCGTTTCGTCGGCATGTTCGCCTTCGCGCTGTGGGACCGCCAGGAGCGTTGCCTGCACCTGGTTCGCGACCGGCTCGGCATCAAGCCGGTGCTGTACGGGCGGCAGGGCGACACGTGGCTGTTCGGTTCGGAACTGAGCGCGCTTCGCGCCTGGCCGGGCTTCGAGGGCACGGTCGACCGCGACGCGCTGGTGCTCTACCTGAAGCGCAACTGCGTGCCGGCGCCGCACTCGATCTACCGCGAAGTCCGCAAGCTGCCGGCCGGCTGCATCGCGACGCTGCGCGCCGGCCAGGAACCCGAGGTCAGACCGTGGTGGTCGCTGGCCGATGTGGTCCAGTCCGGCCACGCGCAGCCGTTCGAAGGCGACGAGGCGGAGGCGACAGAGCACCTGGAGCATCTGCTCGGCCAGGCGGTCGGCGACCGGCTGGTGGCCGACGTGCCACTGGGCGTGTTCCTGTCCGGCGGCATCGACTCCAGCCTGGTGGCGGCGCTGGCGCAGGCGCGGCATGACGCGCCGATGCGCACCTTCTCCATCGGCCAGGACGATCCCCGGTTCGACGAGAGCGACGACGCGGCAAAGGTCGCCAAGCACATCGGCAGCGACCACCGCACCCTGATGATCTCCGACGACGCCGCGCGCGAGATCGTCCCGACGCTGGGCACGATGTACGACGAGCCGTTCTCCGACTCGTCGCAGATACCGACCTTCCTTGTCAGCCGCATGGCGCGCGAGGACGTGATCGTAGCCCTCTCTGGCGACGGCGGGGACGAGGTCTTCGGCGGCTACAACCGCTACGTCTGGAGCCGGCGAGTGCTGGGCGCGACCGGCTGGCTGCCGGGCGGCGTGCGCCGCGGGCTGGGCGGCGCAATCACCGCCGTGCCGCCGGATCGGTGGGACGCGGCCGCGCGGTTCCTGCCGCACCGCAATCTCGGGGACAAGCTGCACAAGCTGGCCGACGTGCTCGACGCCGACGACGCCGGCGCGCTCTACCAGCGTCTGGTCAGCCACTGGCCGGAGGCCGAGTCGATGGTCGCCGGCGGCACCGAGCCGGACAACCTGGTGCGACGGCGCGCGGACTGGCCGAAGTTATCCGACCCGGCGGCGCAGATGATATATCTGGAC
>CAZVLI010000224.1:0-6737 GCA_964627965.1 uncultured Rhodospirillales bacterium | reverse complement strand
CCCGTGGTGCGGCTGGAGGAGAACCGGTCGGTACGGCTCGCCGGGTGACGACCGCGAGGCCCGACCTGAAGTCTGGAAGAAGCTGATGGCGCAAGAAAAGCAACTCAAGACGACAACCAATGGACCGACCCGGCGCGGGCTGCTCGGGGCCGGACTGGCCGCGACCGCCGCCGCCGTCGCGGCACGGCCGGCGTTGGCCGACGATCCCGCGATCACCGAGGTACAGGACTGGAACCGCTATCCGGGCGATGGCGTCGACGTCTACCCCTACGGCTCGCCGTCGAGCTACGAGGAACATGTCGTCCGTCGCAACGTGCCGTGGCTGACTGCGGATGCGCAGTCCTCGGTCAACTTCACGCCACTGCACGAACTCGACGGCATCATCACGCCGAACGGCCTGTGTTTCGAGCGACACCACGCCGGTATCGCCGATGTCGATCCGGCGCAACATCGCCTGATGATCAATGGCCTTGTCGACACGCCGCTGGTCTTCACGATGCAGGACCTGATGCGCTTCCCGCGCGAGAACCGGGCGTATTTCCTGGAGTGCGCGGCGAACAGCGGCATGGAGTGGCGCGGCGCCCAGCTCAACGGCTGCCAGTTCACGCACGGCATGGTGCATTGCGTGATGTACACCGGCGTGTCGCTGCGCACCGTGCTGGCGGAGGCCGGCGTGAAACCCAGCGCTAAGTGGCTCCTGGCCGAGGGCGCCGACGCCTCGGCGATGACCCGCTCGATCCCGATCGAGAAGGCGCTCGACGACTGCATGGTGGCGTTCAAGATGAACGGCGAGGCGCTGCGCCCCGAGCAAGGCTACCCGGTGCGGTTGGTGGTGCCGGGCTGGGAAGGCAACATGTGGGTCAAGTGGCTGCGGCGGCTTGAGCTTGGCGATCAGCCCTGGCATCACCGCGAGGAAACCTCCAAGTACACCGACCTGCTGGCAAGCGGGAAGGCGCGCCGGTTCACGTGGGTCATGGACGTGAAATCGGTGATCACCAGCCCGAGCCCGCAGGCGCCGGTACGCCACGGCCGCGGGCCGCTGGTGATCTCCGGGCTCGCGTGGTCGGGCAACGGCCGCATAAGCCGCGTCGACGTGTCGATCGACGGCGGCCGCAACTGGCGCACCGCGCGCATCGATGGGCCGAGCCTGCCGAAGGCACTGCACCGCTTCTATCTCGACATCGATTGGGATGGTTCGGAACTGCTGCTTCAGTCGCGTGCCATCGACGAGGCCGGCATGGTGCAGCCGAGCAAGAACGAGTTGCGCGCCGCCCGCGGCGAAAACTCGATCTATCACAACAACGGTATTCAGACCTGGCACGTTCGGTCGGAAGGGACGGTCGAGAATGTCGAAGTTTCTTGAGCGTCTGGCGCCGCTGGCGCTGATTTTCGTTGCCTTGGCTCTGCCGGCGCAGGCCGATGGCGATGCCGACAAGGGCAAGCGCGTGTTCAAGAAGTGCGCCGCCTGCCATGCCGTCGGCGAGAAGGCGAAGCACAAGGTCGGGCCACACCTGAACGATATTCTTGGCCGCACGGCCGGCGCGGTTGAGGGCTACAAGTACTCCAAGGCGATGCGCGCTGCTGGAGAGGACGGCCTGGTGTGGTCGGCTGAGACCATTGGCGAGTACCTGGCCAAGCCGCGTGCCTTCCTGAAGGGAACCAAGATGGCGTTCCCCGGCCTCAAGAAGGAGGCCGACCGCGCCGACGTGATCGCCTATCTGGCGACTTTCGCGGCGAAGGCGCCGGAGAAAGCGGCAGCCGAGCCGAAGAAGGCGGCGACGACGACGGCTGCGGCCGCGAAAGACGCGCCGCGACCGACCCATGGCGTCCTGCACCTCGGCCGGCGCGCCACGCCGGCGGAGGTCGTGGCCTGGGACATCGACATCCGTCCCGACGGCGCCGGTCTCCCTGAGGGACGTGGCACGGTTGCTGAGGGCGAGCCGATCTACACCGAACGTTGCGCCGCCTGCCACGGCGACTTCGGCGAGGGCCGTGACCGCTGGCCGGTCCTGGCCGGCGGCTTCGACACGCTCACGGCGGAGCGGCCGGTGAAGACCATCGGCTCCTACTGGCCCTATCTGTCGACGGTCTTCGACTACGTGCGCCGGGCGATGCCGTTCGGCGACGCCCGCTCGCTTACCGATGACGAGGTCTACGCCGTCACGGCCTACCTGCTGTACCTCAATGACGTCGTCACCGACGAGGACTTCGAGCTGTCGAGCGAGAACTTCGACGAGGCACGTCTGCCGAACGAGGCGAACTTCACCGACGACGACCGTATCGCGGAGACGCACTACGCCGCGTCGGCTGAACCCTGCATGAGCGACTGCAAGCCGGGGCCAGTGAAGGTCCTGATGCGCGCCCGCGTCCTCGATGTGACACCGGACGCGGACGAGGACGCGAAGTCCGCCGGGTCGGTGGACTGAGGTGATGAGCAGGCTTGGCGTCATTGTCGCGACGGCCTTGGGCCTGACCCTTGCGACCGGTGCCAGGGCCGACGAGGCGGCCGCGCAGGCGATGGAGGGTGACGTCGCCTATGGCGAGTACTTGGCCGGCGAGTGCGTGACCTGCCACCAGATCTC
The DNA here is from genome assembly GCA_964627965.1 of uncultured Rhodospirillales bacterium. GTDB lineage: Bacteria > Pseudomonadota > Alphaproteobacteria > JAVKFY01. Next base: position 4,155 of record CAZVLI010000224.1, on the reverse strand, counting down.
CGGAGAGTACAAGGGCATCCCACCGATTGTGGGCTGGCCGACCGATATCTTCATCTCGATCCTCTACGAGTATCGCAACGAGCAGCGGCCCAACGAGGTCATGCAGCTCATTTCCAAGAAGCTGACGGACGAGGAGATGGCCGCTTTGGCCGCCTACTTCGCGTCACGGCAGTAGCCAACAAGGCGCAGAAGGAGAGAACGTCATGAGCAAGTTGTCGCGTCGAAGCTTTGGCCTGCTGGCCGGCGGTGTCGCCGGCACGCTGGCGATGCCCGCCATCGTGACCGCGCAGAGCAAGCCCCGTCTGGTCGTCGTTGGCGGTGGTGCCGGCGGTGCGACCGTCGCGCGTTACGTCGCCAAGGACTCGAAGGGCGCGATCGACGTCACCCTGATCGAGGCCAACCCGCAATACACCACCTGCTTCTTCTCCAACCTTTACCTGGGTGGGTTCCGCACCTTCGAGTCGATCACCCACGGCTACGACAAGATCGGCGAGACCGGCGTGAAGGTGGTCAACGCGATGGCCAAGACCGTCGATCGCGACAAGAAGGAAGTCGTGCTCGCTGACGGCAGCCGCGTGGCCTATGACCGCCTGGTGGTCGCGCCCGGCATCGATCTGATCTACGACTCCGTTCCCGGCTATTCCGAGGCTGCGGCGCAGATGGCGCCACATGCCTGGAAGGCGGGCCCGCAGACGCAGCTCCTGAAGCAGAAGCTGGACGCCGTCGCCAACGGCCAGAGCATCGTCATGGTGGCGCCGCCGAATCCGTATCGCTGTCCGCCCGGCCCCTACGAGCGCGTGTCGATGATGGCGCATGTCCTGAAGGCGAAAGGGCATACCGACGCCAAGATCATCATCCTCGACCCGAAGCCGAAATTCTCCAAGCAGGCGCTGTTCCAGGAAGGCTGGGCCAAGCACTATCCGGGCATGGTCGAGTGGTACGGCCCCGACGTACACGGTGGCATCACGTCGGTCGATGCCGCCGCCGGCAAGGTGGAAACCGAGCTCGACACGTTTGAGGGGGCGTTGCTGAACGTCATCCCGGCGCAGCGTGCCGGTGCCATCGCGCGGAATGCCGGACTGACCAACGACAAGGGCTTCTGTCCGATCGACGCGACGTCGATGCGCTCCACGATGGATCCGGACGTCTTCGTGGTGGGCGACGCCTCCATCGCCGGCGCCATGCCGAAGTCGGGCTTCGCCGCCAACAGCCAAGCCAAGGTTGCGGCGATGACGGTGCGTGGCGACCTGACCGGCTCGCGCGTGTTCCCGGCCAAGTACAGCAATACGTGCTGGAGCCTGATCGAGAGCGATGATGGCGTGAAGGTCGGTGCCAGCTACGCGCCGAAGGACGGCGCCATCGCCTCGACCTCGACGTTCATCTCCAAGACCGGCGAGGAAGCGGCGTTGCGCAGGGAGACCTACGAAGAGTCGATCGGCTGGTACGCCGGTATCACCGCCGACATTTTCGGCTGACCGTTCCGGGAGGACGCGCCATCGGGCGCGCCCTCCCACTCCCCCAATGCGTAACGAGTAGATAGACCGCGCCACCTCGCGCCGTTGACAGACGCTGTCTCCGTCAGGTCAAATGGTCGAACCATTAGACTGAATGCGACGAGGTGAGGGATGCCTGTAACCGGGCGCGATTACGCCATGGGCGAGATGCTGGCGATATTGCTGGCGCGCGACCTCGGCGACGGCGAGAAGGCCATCGTCGGCACCAACTCCGACATTCAGGTCGCCGCTTGCAACCTGGCGCGCAAGCGGCAAGCGCCAAGCCTCTGGTGGGTGTCTGGCCCGGGCGGCATGACCAACACCGACGAGGGCGTGATCCGTCCGGCGGCCGACGCGGAGAATGTCGCCGTTGCCGAGGCGCAGATGGACCTGCCGGCGATGATCGACTTCATCGATTGGCAGGTGCACTTCTTCGACTTCGCCATCCTCGGCGCGTTGCAGGCCGACCGCTTCGGCAACATCAACACGGTCTGCGTCGGCGACCACGCGGCGCCGAAGCTGCGCGGCCCCGGCACGGTCGGGATCAGCGCGCTGTGCGGCTTGTCGAAGCGCTTCTACATCATGATGACGCGTCACGACCGCGGCGCGTTCGTCGAGAAGGTGGACTTCGTCTGTGGCGCCGGCCACATGTCTGGCGGCGACAGCCGGACCGAAGCCGGCTTGCCGCCCGGTGGACCGTCGATGGTGGTGACGCCGCTCGGCGTCTTCGACTTCGCCACCCCCGACAAGTCGATGCGGCTGGCCTCGCTGCATCCTGGCGTGAGCGCCGACGAGGTGCGCGACAATACGGGTTTCGATCTCGCCATCCCCGACGACGTGCCGACCACGCCGGAGCCGACCGACGAAGAGCTGTTCCAGCTCCGCCGCATGGTCGACACCACCGGCGTACTGGCGGCCAAGTTCCCCTGGCCAACGTCCACCAAGCAGGGGGCGCGGTGATGCACGACTATCATTTCCAGGAGCATCATCTGCTGTTCCGCGACCAGGTGCGCCGCATGGCCGAGCGTCACGTCGCCCCGATCGCCGCCGAGATCGACGAGGAAGACCGCTTCCCGGAAGAACTGGTCGAGATCTTCGGCGACATGGGTCTGCTGCAGCTCTGGGTGCCGGAAGCCTATGGCGGCCCGGGCGCCGACCTCACCTCCGTCTGCATCGCCAAGGAGGAGGTCGCGAAATACTCCGAGTCGGCGGCGCTGATGGTGGCCAACAACTCATTTGGCCTGATCCTGCCGATCCTGAACTTCGGTAGCGAGGAGCAGAAGCGCCACTATCTCGGCATCGCCGCCAAGGGCCGCACACTCACCGCCGTGGCAATCACCGAGCCCGGCACCGGCTCCGACGTTTCCTCGATGCAGACCCGCGCGGTGCGCGACGGCGACAGCTGGGTGCTGAACGGCCAGAAGATGTACATCACCTTCGGGCCGGTGGCGCACTACATCCTGGTCTTCGCGCGTACGGCGGAAGGCAAGGGCGCCAACGGCATCTCCGCCTTCCTGCTCGACACCTCCACCAAGGGCTTCTCGGTTGGCAAGCTGGACCGGAAGATGGGTATCCGCGGCGTGCCGAATGCGCCGATCTTCTTCGAGGACGTGCGCATCCCCGCCGAGAACCTGATCGGCGAGGAGGGGCAGGCGTTCAAGAGCTGCATGCGCATCCTCGACCTGAACCGGCCGACCATCGGCGCCATCTCGGTCGGTCTGGCGCAAGGCGCGATCGACGCCGCCACCACCTATGCCCGCGAGCGGGTGCAGTTCGGCCGCCCCATCGCCGACCTTCAGGCGATCCAGTTCATGCTGGCCGACATGGCGATGCAGACCGAGGCGGCGCGCTGCCTGCTCTACGACTGCTGTCGCATGGCCGACGCCGAGCAATGGGACGGCTTCTCCGCCAAGGTGTCGATGGTGAAGTGCTTCGCCTCCGACGTGGCCATGAAAGTGACCACCGACGCGGTGCAGGTCTTCGGCGGCGCCGGCTACATGCGCGACTTCCCGGTGGAGCGGATGATGCGCGACGCCAAGATCAACCAGATTTTCGAGGGCACCAACCAGATCCAGCGTCTGGTCATCGCCCGCCACATGTTGAAGGGGGCGTGACATGAGCAAGGTGGTGTCTCTCGAAGCCGCGCTCGACCATGTCGAGGACGGCATGCAGGTCGGTATCGGCGGCTGGATATTCCTCAGCCAGCCGATGGCGCTGGTGCGCGGTCTGATCCGAAAGGGCGTGAAGGACCTGCGGCTGGTGCCGTCGGCCGGGTCGATTGCGCCCGACATGCTGATCGGCGCTGGCTGCGCGTCGGAGACGGCGTGCGTGTTCATCAGCTTCGAGCATCTGGGCCTGGCGCCGAACTTCCGCCGCGTCGCCCAGGCCGGCGGCATCAAGGTGCTGGAGATGGACGGTCCGGGGTTGGCGGGTGGTCTACGCGCCGGCGCCTGCGACCTGCCCTACGGTCTGATCCCGGACCTTGGCACCGACCTGCCGAAGGTCAATCCGGAAAGCTACCGCAAGGCGCGGGTGCAGGAGGGCGCCCGGCCGCTGCTGGAGGTCCCCGCGATCAAGCCCGACGTGGTGCTGCTACACGGCATGCAGGCCGACGAGCAGGGCAACGTGCAATATGCCGGTGCCGGCTTCTTTGACCTGCTGC
>CAZVLI010000223.1:0-6762 GCA_964627965.1 uncultured Rhodospirillales bacterium | reverse complement strand
CGATGTCGTCCTGCGTCAGGCCCAGCAGGCGCTGGTCGAAGACCGAACTCATGATCGTCGAGAGGTCGTCCTCGTGGCCGAGCCCGAGCGCGTGGCCGATCTCGTGCAGTGCGAAGTGGAAGATGCTGTAGTTCGGGAAGGCGTTGCCGTCGCGGCCATCCACGAAGGTCTCGTCGATGTCGAAGCGGATATCGGCGCTCAGGATCTCGTCGGTATCGAGCCGCTTGAGCGTGTTACCGCCGATATTGCCGGGGCCGTCGAGGCTCTCCAGCCCGAGACGGATGTCGACATTCGCCCCGTCGGACACACGGGTGAAGGTCAGTGGCGAGACCGCCGCCCAGGCATCGAAGGCCGCCTGCACGGCGGGCAGGAAGGTGTCCGGCAGCGCCGCGTCGTAGATCGGCCGGCCAGTGAAATTGCCCGTCGTCGCCGGCGCCCACGTGAGGTTCGTGGTCTTCCAGATGCGTGTCTCGGCGACGAAGGCCTGGCTGACGGTGCCGATGCTGTCCATAACCGTGCGGCTCCGTTGTTCTGGTTGCCGTGATGCTTTTCGGTCAGGATGCGGGCCCGGAACCCCCGAGTCGAGCCATCTTGTATCGAATTGGCACAAATGAGTGATGCTACTCAGGCCGCCGCCGGCGACCTGCTGCGTCGGAACCAGGCGCGGCTGGCGCGCGAGGACGTGCTGCTGGCGTCCTATCCACGCTCGGGCAACGACTGGCTGCGGCTGATGCTGGCCGACGTACTGCTGCAGCGCGCGGGCGCCGACTTCCCGGGCGGCGAGCCGGCGCTGCACATCTCCAGGCTCGTGCCAGGGATCTACCGCAATGACGTGGGCCAGACCTATCGGCACGCGTCGACGACGCCGGCCATCGACCTGCCGTTCCTGGTGGTGAAGACGCACGAGCCGTTCGCGGACCTGACCGAACGGGTCATTTGCCTGGTGCGACGGCCGGCCGATGCGCTGGTGTCGCACTTTCGCTTCCAGGCCGACCACGGCGATGCCGCGACACAGGCGGGGATCGACGCGTTCTGTCGCGGGCAGGCGCCGGCCTGGGCGGGGTTCGTGGAGAGCTATCTCGTGCTTCCGCCGGTGCGGGCGCTGTTCGTCACCTACGAGGCGTTGTCGGCGGACACGGGCGGGACGCTCGGGCAGGTGTTGAATTTCCTCGGCATCGACGCCGGCGAGGACCAGCTCGCGGCGGCGGTCGAGCGTCAGGCCATCGGTCGGCGCCAGGCGTGGGAGCGACGCCAACGCGCAGTGGACGAGCGGCTCGCGGCACTGCCCAAGCTGGTCAACGAGGGCAAGGTCGGCGGCGGCAAGGCCGTGCTGTCAGCCGAGACCCTGGCCGAGATCGAGGCGGTGGCCGGCGCCGCCTACGCGCAAGCGGCGGGGCGGGCATGACGCAGCCGTTGCAGCTCTCCGACAGCAAGGCGCGGCTCCTGACAGTCGAACTGCGCGATGCCGACGGTGGTGAACTGCTGGTCGCGCGGCAGGGGCAGGAGATCGAGGTTGTCGCGACGTTCGAGGCGCTGGCTGACCTCGGGCACCCCGGCTCCGGCCTGGAATTGCGCGACGCGGCGGGCAGCATGGTGCACGGCACCTCGACCTTCCTGCACGAGACCGAACTGGCGCCGGCGTTGCGGAAGGGCGGGCGGGTGACGTTCCGACATCGCCTGCGGCTCGATGTTTTGCCGGGCGACTACGCCATCGTCGTCGCCATCGCCACGGTCGCGCTGGATGTGCCGTATCGCGATGCGTCGGTCGGGCATGACGAGTTCTTCGCGCACGTCACCGAGCACTGCCGCCTGGAGGCGCCGGTGCCGCTGACGGTGCTGGCGCACCCGCGCGGCAAGCTCGACCACTACGGGCTGGTCGGGCTGCCGGGCGCTGGCAGCACCTCAGTCGAGTTCGACTAGGTCCCGTACCTCGTTCTTCAGCCGGATGGCGCGCATGAGGTCGCCGGGACTGCGCAGCGCGACGTCGAACTTGTCGAAGGCCGAGCCAGCCAGACGCCACCGTTCCCAGGCCGCCCACGCCCGCGCTTCGGCGACGTTGGCGCCGGACTGTGCGAGATCCTCGGCGATGGCCAGATGCTGCGCCACGACGGCCGGTCGCGCCGCCGCGCCGGGCGCCAGGGTCGCTGAGCCGGGGTGCACGCGATAGGTGATGGTCGGGCGGTCGAGGTGGCCCGCGCGGCGTAACGCCCGCGCCGCCGACAGCAGCCATTCGCGATCCGCCGCCAGTCTGTAGCGCGGCGAGAAGGGGCCGACGCGTTTCACGAAGTCGGTGCGGAAGAAGCGGGCGTTGAGACAGGGCGCGCCGAACATCAGCTCGGGCGGCCACCAACCACGTTTGCTCTTCAGCCGGCGATACTGGATGCGGCGGCCGTCCTCGACCGTCTCGGCATGACCGCAGAGCGCCTCCAGGTCCGGCGTTTCCTCGAATGCCGCCAGCACGGCGTCGATGGTGCCGGGCGGGTAGGTGTCGTCGGTGTTGAGGAAGCCGATGATCTCGCCCTCGGCCCGTTCGATGCCCTCGTTCAGTGCGTGGTAGAGCCCGTCGTCCTCGTGGCTGATCACGGTGAGATGCGGATAGCCTTCCAGGATCTCCAGCGTGCCATCCGTCGAGGCGCCGTCGATCACCAGATGCTGGCCGTCGTCGGGCAGCTGCGATTCGACACTCTCGATCGCTTCCGCGACGAAGGCGGCGGCGTTCAGGCAGGGCGTGACGATGGTGAGGGAGCAGGTCACCTCAGCCCTCGGCGGCCCGTGCCGTGCCGGTGTCGATGGTGAGGTCGCCCGTGGTGCCCAGCTCCGCCAGCCCGTGGTGCCGAGCGCGCCGTGCCCCGCCGTCGAGCACATGGCCGACGCGCAGCACCCGGTTGTCGTGGACGTAGAGCACCCGCGTCATGTGGCGGCCGAGTTCGCCGGCCGTCGGTTCGTCGCGCCGGGCGTAGAGCTCGGGGCTGAGGGTGGCGAGCGCGTACTCCACCGTGTACTCGCCCAGCGCCAGGTCGAGCGGCAGCTCGAACGTCGCGGCGATGCGGGCGCCGGCCGCGACGCCGTCGGGTGGCGCCGGCAGGCCGAGCTGCACGCTGTCCTTGCCATGCACCAGGATCGCGCGCGCGTTGCGCAGCATCAGCGACACCACCGGCACTTCGATGTCCGCCGTGGCCTCGAACTCGACGGCAAAGCGCGCGCGCTCGCCCTGCTGGAAGCTGAGGCAGGGCTGGCCGGCCATGTCGGTGACGGCGTGCATCAGGCAGCGGGCTTCGCCGGTGCCCTGCGCCAGCGAGATGTCCGGCGCATCGGCGACGACGCCGGCGCGCTCGCCCGGTTGCGACAGCAGGACATATTCGCGGATCGCGTGGACCGGGTTGCCGTCGAAAACGACGTGCCCGCGCTCCAGCACGATGGCGCGGTCGCAGAGTTCCTCAACGTCCTTGATGGCGTGGCTGACCAGCACGATGGTGGTCCCGGCGGCGCGCAGCTCGTGCAGCCGGCGGTAGCATTTCTGGCGGAAGAACACGTCGCCGACCGCCAGCGCCTCGTCGATCAGCAGGATTTCCGGCGCCGCCGCCGTGGAGACCGCGAAGGCCAGGCGCACGAACATGCCGGAGGAGTAGACCCGCACCGGCTCGTCGATGAAGGCGCCGATGTCGGCGAAGGCGATGATGTCGTCGAGCTTGGCGGTGATCTGCGCCCTGGTCAGGCCGCGCGCGGCGCCGGCGATGAAGATGTTCTCGCGGCCGGTGAGCTGCGGATTGAAGCCGGTGCCGAGCTCCAGGATCGCGCCCAGGCTGCCGTTGATCGCGACGGTCCCCGATGTCGGGCGCAGGATGCCGGCGATGAGCTGCAGCAGGGTCGTCTTGCCGGAGCCGTTGCGGCCGAGCACGCCGATCATCTCGCCGCGCGGCACGGTCAGGTCGATGCCGTCCAGCGCCCGGTGCACCCGGCCACGCCCGCCGACGCGGCCCGACAGGTGCTCGGCCAGCGCCTGGCGCGGCGAGCGGTGCAGCGCGTAGTGCTTGGCGACGCCGGAAAGCTGGATCGCGGGCGAGTCGGTCATGGCGCGACGATACGGGCCCGGCGGATCGGTTGCCAATGGCGCAAGGCGAGTGTCATAAGGCGCCATGTCCGACGCTCCCGTTGTCACCGTCGCCGGGCGGCCCGTCCTGACCTTGCCGCCAGCCACCAACGACCGCCCCAGCAGCCTGGTTTTCGGCATGCACAAGGGCGGCAGCAGCCTGTTGAACCGGATGGTGCGCTGGATGTGCCGGCTGGCCGACCAGGCGTATGTGCCGGTGATGCAGTCGTTCCACGACGGCGGCGTGTCGCAGGCCGACATTCCTGCCGAGACGGCGGCGATCTTTTTGGAGCGCGGCTACTGCTACGGCGGGTTCCGGCAGATCCCGAGCGAGTTTGCGATCCCGATCGTCGACCGGGTGCCGCAGGTGCTGTTGGTGCGCGATCCGCGCGACATGCTGACGTCGTTGTATTTCGGGGTGCAGCGAGTCGAGGGCGGGCCGGCGGACCTGCAGGCCAGCCGCGCTGTTGCCAAACAGCTCGACATCGACGCGCTGTCGTTGGAAACCGCCGGCAAGTATCTGGACGACTTCGAGACCTACGAGCGCACGTTGGCCCAGGACCGGCTGCTGGTGCTGCGGTACGAGGACGTGATCTACGACAAGGCGGCGTTCGCGCGCCGCGTCGCCGACCATATCGGCCTGCCGCTTACCGACGAGCAGATCGCGCCGATGGCGGCGAAGCTGGACGACGTGCCGGAAAGCGACCGGCCCGATCAGCACGTGCGCCAGGTCCACCCCGGCGACCACAAGCGCAAGCTGCGGCCCGAGACCACCGCGGCGCTGAACGAGCGTTTCGCCGACGTGCTCGACCGCTATGGCTATGAGCGCGGCTGACACCGCCACGGCACGCCGGGCGCGGCTGGAACTGCTCGGCAACCTGATCTGGCGCGACCTGACGCTGCGCTACCGGGGCACGGTGCTGAGTTTCGCGTGGCCGGCGCTGACCGCCATCCTGGTGCTGGCGGTCTACACCGTCGTCTTCACCTCGGTGTTCAAGCCGCGCTTCTGGTCCGGCGGCGCGCCGGAGCTGTTCGCGCTGCACCTGTTCGGCGGGCTGATCCCGTTCTGGGTGGTCACGGAGGTGATGAACCGGGCGCCGAATGCGGTGCTGGCGGTGCCGAACTACGTCCGCAAGGCCATTTTCCCCGTGCATCTGCTGGCGCCGGCGCTGGTCGGGGCGGCGCTACTGCCGTCGCTGATCGCCGTCGTCATCCTCGCGGTGGCGGCGCTGTGGGGACTGAACGTCGGCTCGGCGTTCCTCTGGACGTTGCCGCTTGCCTACGTGCCGCTGGCGCTGCTCGGGTTGGCGCTGGCATGGCTGCTGGCGGCGCTCGGCGTTTACCTTCGCGACCTGAGCCACGCGATGGCGGTGCTGTCGCAAGTGCTGCTGTTCGGCAGTCCGGTGCTCTATCCGCTCGAGGCGGCGCCGGATTGGATGCAGACGCCGCTGCAGTTCAACCCGATGACGCACATCATCGCCTGTTTCCGCTGGTCGCTGGTCGGCGGGCCGATGCCGAACTGGACCGGCTACGTCATCGTCTGCGCGGTGCTGGCGGTGCTGGCGTGGCTGGCTTACCGCCTGTTCGACCGCCTGCGCGGCGGCTTCGCGGACCAGCTCTAACCGCCGACGGCGCTGTAGAGGTCGGCCGCTGCCAGCCCGATATCCGCCTCGGCGATGACCAGTTGCTGGCGCGTGTCGAGCAGCGTGCGCTGCGCGTCCAGCACGTCGAGGAAGCCGGTCAGGCCCTGGGTGTAGAGCGCCTCGGCCTGTCGCGCGGCGGCCTCGGCGGCGGCAACGGCGACGGTGAGATCGTCGCGCTGGGCCTCGGCTGACGATAGTGCCACCAGCGCCGTTTCAACCTCCTGGATCGCGAGCAGCAGCGCCTGGCGATAGAGCAACAATGCCTCGGCCGCCCGTGCCTCCGCCGCGTCGACCTGCGCGCGGCGGGCGCCGCCGTCGAAGATCGGGATGTCGAGCGTGCCGGCAATGGCGGCGACGAAGGCGTCGACGGCGACGCCGCTGGTCAGGTTCTCCAGGCCCAGGGTCAGGCTCGCCGGCAGGGTCAGCATCGGATACAGCCGCGCCTCGGCGACGCCGATGTCGGCGGTGGCGCGGACCAGGTTGGCTTCCGCCGCGACCACGTCGGGCCGGGTGCGCAGCAGGTCGGCCGGCAGCCCGACAGCCGGTCCGCCGGCGAAGCGTGGCGGGGTGGCGGTGCCACGGTGTTCCACACCGCCCAGCAGCACCGTCAGTGCATTCCGCGACGCGTTGATCGACAGGTAGAGCGGGCCGCGCTGCGTCCGGGTTGCGGCAAGGTCGGCGGTGGCGCGGCTGACGTCGAGCTGCGCCGCCAGCCCGGCGGCGAACCGCTGCTCGACCAGATCGAGGGTCTTCTGGCGCACGGCGAGCGACTCTTCGACCAGCTGCAGACGGGCCCAGTCGCGGCCGGTTTCGACGTAGCGGCGTACCACATCGGCGGCGACCTGCCGGCGGGCCTCGGCGGTCAGCGCTTCGCGTCGGCGCAGCTCGGCGGTGGCGGATTCGGTCGCTCGCGCCCGGCCACCGAACAGGTCCGGCGTCCACGAGGCCAGCGCCGCGCCTTGCAGCGGCGTGCGGTCGTCGCGGTCGTCTTCGCCGGAGATCGTGGCCTGCTTCTGCGCGGTGACGCTG
>CAZVLI010000222.1:0-6764 GCA_964627965.1 uncultured Rhodospirillales bacterium | reverse complement strand
GCTACACCGGCGGCGGCAAGCGTGACCGCGCCGGCTTGCAGATGCGGCTGGCCGAGGCGGAGGCGGAGCTACGCAGTGCCGCGCTGCTGCTGGCCGACACGGCCGAGGTGTTGAAGGCCATCTCGGAAGGCGACGACACGTTGGCGGCACGCGGGCGCGCGAAGCATCAGGCGGCCTACGTGATCGAGCTTTGCGCCCGCGCGATCGGACGGCTGATGGCCGCGTCGGGCGCGCGGGCCGCATTCGACGGCAGCCGGCTGCAGAACGCCTTCCGCGACATCAACATGGCCCGCAGCCATGCCATGGCCGACCACGACGGCGCCGCGGAGACGCGTGGCCGACTGCTGCTGGGTCTCGACCCGGGACCGTTCCCGCTCTGACGGTGTCGGCCGGTCTCGGCTAGTCGGCGATGTCTGCGGTGCGCCAGTTGCGTCGAACGGCTTCCGGCGGATCGTTCTCCGGCCAGCGCACGACGGCCGCCAGGATCACGTTCACCCGCTCATCCTCAAACAGCGGGGTGGCCACTGCCTCGGTGACGAGCCAGGTGCGCGACTTCCGCAAGGCGCGCCCGATGTTGCGCAAGGGCACCGCCTCGTTGACGACGCGTTCCATGACCCAGAGATGACGCTCCAGGGCCGCATCCGCCAGGACGTCGTGCAGGTACTTGCCGGTCGAAAGTCCGTAGGCCGTCGTCGACTCGGTGCCGATCAGCCGAAAGCGAAACGCATGCGCGCCGTCGTCTTTCGTCGGCTCCACGTCCCACATCACCAGGTGCGGCAGGATCGCGCGCATTTGCAGCGGATCGAGGTCGCTGCGCGACGGCAGTCGGCCCTCGCGCCGAAGATCGCGCCAGTACGTCGCCAGTTCGGCGGTGACCGGATGCACGCAGGACAGCGTCGGATCGTCCAGCGATCCGTGGACGGCTTCGGTGCTGCCCATCGGCCGCCACAGGTTCTCCAACCGCCAGTCCGGTGAAACCGATTCTACGGGCGACACGACTGATCACTCCTGCGTACAACGCTTCACAACATAGTCAGACGCCGACACGACGGGAACCGCCGTCGCCGCGACATTTCGCGCACGTCGGCGCCCGTTCTCAGCTAGGGGATGCCGACCATCTCCGTGCCGCCGTGGAAGGACAGCGTCGCGTCCGGGTCGACCCACGCCTGCATGCCGTCCGGCCGGATGCGTTCGCGATAGCCGGCCCAGCAGTCGGCATCGGCGAAGTACAGTTCGGCCATGCCGGCGTACGTTTCCGCTGCCGGATCGAACCCGTGGCTGACCACGTAACGGAACCCGCCCACCGCCTGCATCGTCTCGCGAACGTTGGGCACGTGAACGTCGAGCCAGTGATCGAAGAACTCCGCGTAGTCGGTGTCCGGCCTGGCCGCGACCAGAAAGGTCACCTTGAAGAAGCCACTGCGCGTGCAGGGAAATGGCGGGTTCAGCGTCGGCGGCTGCAGCGGCAGCGCCCCGTCCATCACGACGTACTCGCGCGTGGCCCACGGCCAGTAGGGCTCTGCCTTCTCCTGGAACGTGTCCGTCGGCTTGGTACCGATGGCGTTTTTGGGTCGAGGCAACGGCGCGTCGTACCAGAGCTGCGCAACCCCGTCCCAGGCCTGCGCACCCGTGGCTGGCGGATCGAACAGGGTGGCGACATAGCGACGCGCGACGGGCCGTCCGGAGTCGTCGCCGGGCTGGTTGCGCGCGATGACGGCGGGCATGTGGTTCGCGAACCAGTGTGCGATCAGCTCCTCGCGCGTCGTCGTCGGCTTGCGCTTGATCAGGAACATCATTTTGGCGCCGGGCGTCGGCGCGGGCCTGGTCTCCGTCATGGCGGTCCTCACGATCAGCCGGTTGGCGATATGCTAGCACCTGCGGGCCCACGCACCGGCATTTGGCGGTGCTAGGTCGACGCGAGAAGATTGGCGCTTCGAGGAGCAGCCGCCGCGAGGGAGCAAGAACCATGAGCGTGTACGACCTGACGGTGACCGATGCATTGCTGTCCACCACACGGGCGGTGCGAAAACGGCTCGACCTGTCGCGGCCGGTGTCGAAGGACGTGATCCGGGAGTGCCTGGACCTGTCGCAGCAGGCGCCGACCGGCGGCAATCGCCAGGGCTGGCGCTGGGTCGTGGTGACCGACGCGCAGAAGCGGCAGGCGCTGGCGGACCTCTATCGCAAGGGTGCGCGGAGCTATCTCGACGACTCGTACGAGAAGGCCGTCGCCGACGGCGCCGGCCAGGACATTCGCGTCTACGAGTCGGCGCGCTACCTGGCCGAACGCATGCAGGACGCGCCGGTGCTCGTGATCCCGTGCATCGAGGTCGCGCACCTGCCGGAGAACCCGCCGCGCCAGGTCTGGGCCGGGCTGATGGGTTCGATCATGCCGGCGGTCTGGAGCTTCCAGCTGGCGCTGCGCGCGCGTGGCCTCGGGACGGTGCTGACCACGCTGCACCTCAACCACGAAGCCGAGGCCGCCGAACTGCTCGGCATTCCCGACGGCATCATGCAAGTCGGCCTGTTGCCGGTCGCCTACACCGTCGGCACCGAGTTCAAGCGCGCCAAGCGCCCGCCCGTGGACGAGATCGTCCACTGGGAGCAGTGGTGAAGGCGACGCCAGGCAACAAAGGAACCGACATGCAGTACGGCCTATCGATGATGACCCGCGGGCCCTGCGGCAGCGGGCCGGGGCTGACCCAGATGGCCAAGGCGGCCGAGGCCGGCGGCCTGGATTATCTCGGGATCAACGATCACGTGGTCGTCCCGGCCGACATCGCCAGCCGCTATCCCTACAGCGGCGACGGGGTATGGCCGGGGGCCACCGTCGGCCAATGCCTTGAGGTGATCACGGCCGCGTCATACATCGCCGCGGCGACCAGCCGGGCGCGGCTGCTGACCTCGGTGCTGGTCGTGCCGTATCGCCCGGCGGTGCTGACCGCGAAGATGCTGACGACGCTGGACGTGATGTCCGGCGGCCGCCTGACGATCGGTTGCGGCGCCGGCTGGATGCGCGAGGAATTCGATGCGCTGGGCACCGACCCGTTCGACGAGCGCGGCAAGGTGACCGACGAGTACCTGCGCGTGTTCCGCGCCTTGTGGACCGGCGAGACGCCGTCCTTCGAAGGCGACTACGTGAACTTCGACCCGATCTTCTTCGAGCCCAAGCCGGTACAGCAGCCCGGTCCACCCATCTGGGTCGGCGGCGAGAGCGCCGCGGCGATCCGGCGCACCGTCGAGCTCGGCGACGGCTGGTGCCCGGCCAGCCACAATCCGCGGGCCATGCTCGACACGCCACGGAGATACGCCGCGATGGCGGACCGGCTGCACCAGGCCGCCGAGGCCGCCGGACGCGACCCGGCATCGATCGCGAAGGTACTGTTCGTCACCAGCCCGGTCGATCCGACGCCACGCATGGTCGACGGCGAGCGCCGGGCCTTCACCGGCAACGTCGACGACATCCTGGCCGACATCGACGGCTACCGCGCGGTCGGCGTCGATACGCTGATCTTCGGCCTGCGCGAGCCGGACCTGAACGCCACCCTCGATCGGATCGGCTGGCTGACTGAGTCCGTCGTCGCCGCCGCGCGCGCCTGACCGACAGTGGCGCCTAGTCCGCGTCCTGCTGCTCGTTCCAGCCTTCGACGTTGTTCAGGTAGTTGACGCAGGTGTCGACCGGCTCGACGTCGGCGAACTTGGCGTCGATGTCGTAGAGGTTCCAGGCCACCGCGCCCGGCACCCGGTCGCCGATGCATTCACGTACGGCAATGGTGCGGAAGCCGTCCTGGATGCCGTCGCAGATCGTGGTCCGCACGCAGGCCGTGGCGGTCACGCCGGTCACGAGGATGGTGTCGACGCCGCAGGTGCGCAGGTAGCCGGCCAGCGGCGTGCCGGAGAAGGACGACGCGCGCTTCTTCATCATCACCCACTCGCCCTCGATCGGCGCGATGCGCGAGTCGATGGCCCACAGGTGCTCGTCGGCCATGTTCACCGCCTCGACCGGGATCTTGTTGTGCCACTGGCCCATGTCGGTGTGCGGGTCGTTGCGGTCGGTGTTCTGGTAGGCGGTGGTGACGTGGACGACGACGTGCCCGTTGGCGCGCGCGGCCTCCAGCAGCCGCTGCATGCCCGGGATGATCTCGTTGTCCATCTTGTCCATGTCGCAGGTGAACGGGTTGCCAGGCCGGGTCCAGGCGTTGGCCAGGTCGACGCTGATGATCGCCGGCTTCTTGCCGAAGCCGATGCGGCGCTGGAAACCGCGCTCGCGATAGATCTTGGTGCTCTCGTCGAACGCCCGCTGCAGCATCTCGTCCAGGTTTTCGATGGTCATCGCGATCGGCTCCCTACAACCCGGCGGCCAGCATAACGAAAAAGGGACGCCCGAGGGCGCCCCTTTCCGTCTCTCCGATCGCTCGGAACGATCAGGCGCGGCGCCGCCGACGCGCCATGCCCAGGCCGGCAAGGCCGATGCCGAACATCGCCAGCGTCATCGGCTCCGACACCGGCGTGGTGGTCACGCGCAGCGTGAAGTTGTCGAAGTCGACATTCTCGCCGAAGAAGATCAGGTAGTTCAGGTTCAGGTTCGCCAGATCCTCGATCGGCAGCAGCTCGTAGCCCGCGACGGCCGACGGATCGACGATGATCGGGGCGATGGTGGACGGATCGGAACCGTCCTCCTCGCGACGCTGCTCGATGTCGCCGTCGCCGTTGATCCAGGCCATCAGGATCGCATCGGTGGCGGGGTCGCCGTCGTTATCCCAGAAGTAGCCCAGCGGCACGTCGCCCTGGCTCAGCCAGTCGCCGAACAACTCCTCGTACGGGCCGTAGAAGTCGTCGGACAGGATGATGTCCTCGGTGATCGCCAGATCGAAACCGGTACGCTCGGCGGCAAAGAAGCCGTCGATGTCGAAGTTCGGATTGGTGCTGGCATCGCCGAACAGACCGAACGGGAACTGCGTGAACGGCACCAGCGTGTCGTTGGCACCGAAGGTGCCGTCGCCGAAGCCGAACGCCAGGCCGTCGCCGGCGGTCGAGCGCCGGAACTGATCGCCGACGCCGAAGCCGAGCTCAACCGAGAACGAGCCGATATCCTGACCGGTCAGGTTCACCAGTCGATGGAACACACGGTACGGCGCGGTGTTGTCGTCGTTCTCCATGTCGAAGACGAGATCGATGGCGCCCTTGTTCGTCGCCTGCTGCTTGAAGCGCTTGCCGCTCTGGAACGGGCCGTCGCAGGTGGTGCCGCTGCTGGCGAGGATGCAGTTGCCAGTGGTTGCCGGCGCGGTCTGCACCGTCAGGCCCGGCGCGGTCGCCTCCGGCGGCGTGAAGGCGATACGACCGTTGGTGATGGCACCGGCAGTGCCACCCGTAACGTCACGGTCGTAGACGGTGCTGAAGTAGGTGACATCCGGGGTGAACGGCCCCGTCGGGACCACCACGTTGTCGGTATTCCAGCCAGTGATCGAAGTGGCGAGCGCCGGCCCGGCCAGGCTCGACAGAGCACCACCGATCAGGACGCTCAAGACCGCGGCGGCTTTGCCACGATGGCGGGCCTCCTTCGCGATCGCAGTCGCACGGACTCTTTCGTCACGCATGTATTTTCTCCTCACTTGCGCCGGCGAGGTAGGTCACCCTCGCGCAAGGTCAGCACTGCAAGAAGAAGACCAGAATCACATAATTTTATAAATTTAATTTCTTCTATGTTTTCAGGCGATTGTCCGGACGGCGGGTCACTGTCGCCAAGGCGCTGTCAAGCTGACCGACTCTTTTCACCAAAGGCACCCGTGATCATTAGTTATGTTTTTCATAATATCTGGAATTTCTCTTGATTCTGGCAAAAGCACCTCAGAAACCGGCGTTTTAGGTGTATCAGCACGCCGTTAGGTCACAGACTGTGTCAATTCTGGCGACACTCTGACCTCACCACCCGGCGCAAAGCAGTCAGACTCGCGACATGTCGTGAGCGAAAAAAAAGAGGGCGCCCGAAGGCGCCCTCTTCAACTCTCGGATCGCAGGATAATGCGATCAGGCGTCTTCCAGGCCGACGATGGCGACCGAGGAGACGTTGGCGTGCGGCGCGCCGCCCAGGTTGTGGGTCATGCCGAACTTCGGATTGTTGAGCTGGCGAGGACCCGCCCGGCCGAGCAGCTGGCTGTACATCTCGTACAGCATGCGCAGGCCGCTGGCGCCGATCGGATGGCCGAAGCACTTCAGGCCGCCGTCGATCTGACACGGGATCTGGCCGTCGGAGTTGTAGAAGCCGTCCAGGACGTCCTTCCAGGCCTCGCCCTCCTTGGAGAGGTAGAGGTCTTCCATAGTGACCAGCTCGGTGATCGAGAAGCAGTCGTGGCACTCGAACATCGAGATCTGCTCGCGCGGGTTCTCGATGCCGGCTTCCTTGTAAGCCCGCTCCGACGCCTTGCGCGTGGTCATGAAGTAGCTGCCGTCCCAGCTGTTGTGCTGCGACTCGATGCCGTTCGACACCGCGAGCTGCAGCGCCTTGACCGTCACCAAGTCACGCTTGCCGAGCGAACGGGCGATCTCCGGCGTGGTCACGATGGCGCAGGCCGAGCCGTCCGACACGCCGCAGCAGTCGAACAGGCCGAGCGGGTCGGCGATCATCGGCGCGTTCATCACCTTGTCTTCGTTGATCTTGTTGCGCAGGTGCGCCTTGGGATTGCGCGAGCCGTTGTCGTGGCTCTTGACCGACACGTGAGCCATGGCGCGCTTGAGGTCGCCCTTGTTCACGCCGTGCTTGGCGGCGT
>CAZVLI010000221.1:0-6767 GCA_964627965.1 uncultured Rhodospirillales bacterium | reverse complement strand
TAGAACCAGTTCGCCACGTAGATGTGCGGTTCCTGCCGCTTCCACAGCGTGCCCAGGAACACCAGCAGGTAGACCACCCAGACGATGGTCAGCCACAGGTCGACGTACCATTCCGGCTCGGCGTACTCCTTGCCCTGCGTGATGCCGAGCAGGTAGCCGGTCGCCGCCAGCACGATGAACAGCTGATAGCCCCAGAATACGAACCAGGGTGCCACGCCGCCGGCCAGCCGCGCGCGGCAGGTCCGCTGCACGACGTGGAACGAGGTGCACAGCAGCACGTTGCCGCCGAAGGCGAAGATCACCGCTGATGTGTGCAAGGGCCGCAAGCGTCCGAAATTCGTCCAGGGAAGGTCGAAGTTCAGTGGCGGAAAGGCCAGCTGCAACGCGATGACCAGGCCGACCAGGAAGCCGACCACGCCCCAGAAGGCCGAGGCGATGACGCCGGCGCGTACGATGGCGTCGTTGTAACCGCCCTGATCGTCACCCCCACCGTCGATCTGGCGGCGGACCAGCGCGAAACAGGTGAAGGCGCCGGCCAGCGCGAACACCATGCCGTGCACCAGCATGCCCGGATCGGCGGCCTTTGCGGCGAGCGCCAGCCCCAGCAGGCCGCCCAGCGCGGCCAGCAGACCAAGTAGAATGGTCATTGCAACAACCCTCCCGTGCGCGGCCCCCGCCGCAGCTACAATCGGAACCTACGATTTTGCTGCATTGCGGCATTGATCCTGGTCAATGTCGCGTGCCGGGTACTCAGGCGATGCAACGTATCGCAGCGACGGGAGCACCATGAGATGAAGGCGATGCGGCTACCATGCGGCGGATCGCCGCTGGAACTGGTCGATATGCCGGTCCCGGAGCCCGGCCCCGGCCAGATCCTCGTGAAGGTGTCGGCCTGCGGCGTTTGCCGCACGGACCTGCACGTCGTCGACGGCGATTTGACCGAGCCGAAGCTGCCGATCGTGCCCGGCCACGAGGTCGTGGGGCGGATCGCCGCGCTCGGCGATGGTGTCGCCGGCCGGCGCGAGGGCGAGCGCGTGGGCGTGCCCTGGATCGGCTGGACCTGCGGCACATGCCGGTTCTGCGCCTCGGGACGCGAGAATCTGTGCGAGCAGGCGAAGTTCACCGGCTACACGCTGGATGGCGGGTACTCGGAATACCTGCTGGCGGACGCGCGCTACTGCTTTCCGGTGGTCGGGGAAGCCGACGATGCCGAGGCAGCCCCTCTGCTCTGCGCCGGCCTGATCGGCTACCGCAGCCTGCGCATGGCCGGTGACGCGCGCCGCCTCGGCCTCTATGGCTTCGGCGCGGCCGCGCACATCGTTGCCCAGGTCGCCCGTCACCAGGGCCGCGAGATTTACGCCTTCGTCCGCCCCGGTGACACGCAAGCTATTGATTTTGCGAGGCAACTCGGTGCGGTCTGGGCCGGACCGTCGGACGAGCCGGCGCCGGTGCCACTGGATGCGGCGATCATCTTCGCTCCGGTCGGCCCGCTGGTGCCCGCCGCGCTGCGCGCCGTCGACGCCGGCGGCACCGTGGTTTGCGCCGGCATCCACATGTCGCCGATCCCGTCCTTTCCGTACGACTGGCTTTGGCGGGAACGCCGGATCGTCTCGGTCGCCAACCTGACTCGCGCCGATGGCGACGAGTTCCTCGCGCTGGCACCGAAAGTGCCGGTGCAGACGCATGTCGAGCGGCTGCCGCTGGCGCAGGCCAACGAGGCGCTGTCCCGATTGCGCGACGGGCGTCTGCAAGGCGCGGCGGTGCTGCTGCCATGAGCGAACACGTCACCCTCAAACGCAGCCTGTCGCTGTGGCTCGTCACCCTCTACGGGCTCGGCACCACCATCGGCGCCGGCATCTTCGTGCTGGTCGGCAAGGTCGCCGGCGTCTCGGGCATGTACGCGCCGGTCGCCTTCCTGGTCGCGGCGCTGCTGGCCGGCGGCGCGGCGCTGGCCTTCGCCGAGCTCTCCGGCCGCTATCCGCTCAGCGCCGGCGAGGCGGTCTACGTGCACGAAGGCCTGGGCCTGCGCTGGCTGGCGCTGCTCGTCGGTCTCGCGGTCGCGGCCGCCGGCTTGATCTCCGCCGCGACCATCGCGCGCGGCTTCGTCGGCTATCTGCAGGACTTCGTCGACGTGTCGCCGACGGTGGCCGTCACCGGTGTCTTGATGTTGATCGGCCTGATCGCCGCCTGGGGCATCGCCGAGTCCGTGACCATCGCCGCGCTGTTCACACTGGCCGAGGCCGGCGCGCTGATCGCGGTGATCGCCGTCGGCGCGCCGGCGCTGGCCACGGTGCCGGAACGTCTGCCGGAACTGCTGCCGCCCTTCGAGTCGGTGGCGTGGGTCGGCATCATGGCCGGCGCGGTCCTCGCCTTCTATGCCTTCCTCGGTTTCGAGGACATGGTGAACGTCGCCGAGGAGGTGCGCGACGCGCCGCGGATCCTGCCGCGTTCGATCCTGCTGGTCCTGGTGCTGACGGCGCTGCTCTATGTCGGCGTGGCGACCGTCGCGGTGCTGGTGCTGCCGCTGGAAGAACTCGCCGCCAGCAAGGCGCCGCTGGCGGCGGTCTATGAAGCCGCCAGCGACCTGTCGCCGACACCGATCAGCCTCGTGGCGCTGGTCGCGGTGCTGAACGGGGCCCTGGTCCAGCTCATCATGGCCAGCCGCGTCCTCTACGGGCTGTCGAGCCGTGGCTGGTTGCCAGGGTGGCTGGGCACGGTGCATCCGCGCACCCGGACACCGCTCATCGCCACCGGCATCGTCACCGGCCTTTGCTTGCTGCTGGCGGTGGCCTTTCCGATCGTGACACTGGCCCGCGCCACCGCCTACGTCACGCTGACCATCTTCGCGCTGGTGAACCTGGCGCTGTGGTGGCTGAAGGCGCGGGCACCGTCGGTACCGGGCGTGTTCACCCTGCCACGCTGGGTACCGCTCGTCGGTTTCGTCGCCTGCATAGCGATGCTCGCGTTCGACGTCGTGCAACTCTTCCTGGGCGGCGCGGCGCACTGAGGCGTCTTCCGCTGACGCGGGCCGTTGCAGACCACGTGAAGGACGCTAGTTCAGCTTGTCGCGCCGGATGTAGTAGCTGTCGCCGACCCAGGCGTCGCCGAACGGTGGCGAACGCGGCGGGTCCTTGCGCTTCGGTCCGAGCAGGGTGAGTTCGTACGCCCGCGCCAGGTTGTCCGGCTTCTCGCGGTCGAGCTCGACACCGATCAGCACCGGCAGGCCGTACTGGATCGGCTGGCCCAACGCGTCGGTCTCGGTGACGTACCATTCGCGCAGCACCGTCACCTTCACCGGCTTGCGCGGTTCCTGGTCCTTGTATTGCGGGTTGCCGGCGCGGCTGCCCCAGTCCTTGCTGTCGGCGACCCACTTGTAGGCGACCTGTGCCAGCTCGTCGGCATTCTCCGGTGCGCCGCCACCATGGCCCGGCCAGGTCCGCGCGTCGATGATCCGCCAGCGCTCGGCGACCGCCGCGTCGATCTCCTTCTGTAGATCGGTCATCAGCGTCGCGACTTCCGGGCTTTCCTTGGCGAAGCCACGGGCCACGTCCGCGTCGTCGAGCGCGCGCGCCTCGCCGTCGCGGAAGTAGAAGTCATGCGCCGTGTTCAGGATCCAGTCCGCCACCTGGAAAGCCCGCTCCGACATCTTTCCGGCGGCATCGATCCGGAACTGGGCCACGTCGGCGACCGCCTTCTCCAGCCGCCCGAAGGTGTAGCCAGCTTTGCCCTCGTAGCCCGCAGCGCGAACCTTGGCGTCGATCTTGTATTCGTCGTCGCCGTAGGTCTCGCGGATGTGGGCGAGCTTCTCCTCGACCATCGGAAGCATCTCGGCGTCGAACTTGTCGTAGTGCGCCAGGATCTTGCGCGCCTCGACGGTCCCTTCGCCGTTGAAGAGCGCGGTCACCTGCAGGTGATTGGAGTTCGAGTAGGTCTCGTTGACCTCGTCGTAGAGTCGGTTGAGCGCGTCGAAGTCCACACGCGCACTCTCGGCGATCGCCGCGCCGGCGGCTTGCTTGCTTTCGAGATTCGCCTGCCGTTCCGCATGCCGCGCTGAAAGCGCCGCGATCTCATCCGCAAGCTTGGCGAACCGTGGATTGCCGGCGTGGTCGTAGCCGGCCGCTTCGGCATTCTCGATTGCCGACCCCAGCCGCCGCTGTGCCACGTCCAGGCTCTGGCCGATGCGGGCGATCGTCAGCTTCTCGGAGTCGGCGCGATCTTCCGGCGGCGCCGCCAGCGCCTCGCGCGCCTGAACAACGCGCTGCTCCGCAGAATCCAGATCGCCCGCCACCGAACGCGGAAGAACCGAAGCCTTCGCTTCGTCGACGGCGGCACGCAGTGCCTGCACGCGTTCGATGGCGGCGACGATGCGGGGGTGCTCCTCGTTGTCGGTCTTGCTCAGCACCTCGTCGAGCTTCTTCTCCGCGTTGTTGGCGTAGCGTTCCGCACGCTCGGCCTTGCCGGCATCGACCTGCTTCTCGCCGTTGGCGAGTTCTCGTTCGAGCTGCTCCAGTCGGTAGGCCACGGAACTGGGTAGCTTGTCGCCCGACGCCGCCGGTTTCTTGGCCTGAGCTTTCGGGGCCGCCGGCTTCGGCGCGGCGGCCTTCTTCGGTGCCGAGTCCTGGGCAGGGGCAGCCTCGCCGTACTTCCGGCCGGTCTTGCGCTCCAGGTCCTTCACCAGCCGCTTGAACTGCGAATCCAGACTGCGCAGGCGATTGTGCGTCGCGTCGGCCGCGCGCACCTGCTCGATCAGGTCGCCGACCTCCGGCAACTTGTCGAAAGCGGCTTCCTTGTCGCGGAACGCCAGCGACTCCGTCTTGCGTAGCGCATCGCCGGCCTGGCGTACCAAGGCGTTCGCATCCTGTGCCGCCGCCGGCGACGTCAGCAGGACCAGCGTCAGAACGATTGTCGAAAATGCCGCCATCACGGCGCGAAGCGCATGCATCGCGTCCCCCACACAACTCGAGCCCCTGTCGCTAATAGTTTGGCCAGTCAGACTGTCCGGGGACAATGACTTCTTTGGGCTACGCAGCCGTGGGTTGGCGCAGCAGCCGCGCGGTTTCCGCCCGGCAGGCGGCGAGCAGCTTCGGTGCCAGATCGTCGCGCCCCATGCCGCGAGCAAGCAGCAGGCCCCCGACGCAGAGCGCCGCGCTGGCCAGCGCGCGCGGATCCTCGCGCTCGGCCTTTTCGAGCCCACGCTCGAACTCGGCGACCAGCTCGCGAACCGTCGCTGCGTAGGCGGCTTGCGCCGCGGGCTCGGCGCGTCCGACGTCGACCGAAAGCGCCGCGAGCGAGCAGCCGCGACCGACGCGTTCGCGGTTCGCCGGGTCGAGGTAACCGCCCACTACGTCGATGGCCTGCTCGGTAAGGGCCGACCGGCTGCGTCCGGGTCGACGGCGTAGCCGGTCGATGAAGTCGTGCTCGCCGCGCAGCACCGCCACGAACAGCTCCGCCTTGGATCGGAAGTGACCGTAGAAGCCGCCGTGGGTCAGCTTCGCCGCCGCCATGATGCGGTCGATCCCGACGCCTTCGTAGCCGCGCCGTCGGAACAGCCGGCTCGCCTCGGCGACGATCCGTGCCCGCGTCTTCGCCTTGTGCTCGGGGCGGTAGCGCATCCGGCTTCTCCACTCTTTACATGACGACTAACATGCTATTAGCATGACGAACGTCATGTAAAGGGGTGAGCCATGGCCGACGCGGGCGACATCGAACTGCTTCAGTTTCCGTACTCGCACTTCAACGAGAAGGCGCGCTGGGCCCTGGACTACAAGGGCGTGGCGCATCGCCGGCGCAGCCTGATGCCGGGCCCGCATATGGGCGAGATGCGACGTCTGACCGGCCAGACCCAGACCCCGGCGCTGTGCGTTGACGGTGCCTACGTCATCGGCTCGGCCAGCATCATCGACTGGCTGGAGAGCCATTTCCCCGAGCCGGCGCTCTATCCCGCCGACCCTGCCCAGCGCGAGCGCGCCCTGGATGTGCAGGCGCATTTCGACCGCGAGGTGGGGCCGCAGGTCCGCATCGGCGCGCTCTCGGCCCTGCTAGAGTCCAAGGGCTACATGGCGTCGATGTTCGGCGAGGGGCAGGGTGCCGCGAAGCGCATCTTCTACCGCTGTGTCTTCCCCCTGGCGGCCGGCAAGGTGCGCCGGGGCAACGGTATCACCGGTCCGGAAGCGATCGAGCGCGCGGTCGAGGCGACCCAGGCAGCGCTGGATCTGGTGGCGGCGGAGAGTGCCGCGACGGGCTACCTCGTCGGCGACAGTTTCTCCGTGGCGGACCTGACGGCGGCGTCCCTGCTGGCGGTGTGCGCCGATCCGCCGAACTCGACCATGAGCCGGCCGAAGCCGATCCCGCCCGCATTCCAGGCCTGGCTCGACCGCTGGAAGGACCACGCCGGAACCGCATGGGTGCTGGAAGTTTATCGCCGGCATCGCAACGCGGCCGACACGCGCGCCGTCGCCGCCTAGTTTGCGGCCACCTCCAGGCGTTGCAGCAGCGCGTCGTCGAACAGGCCGCCGCCGGTCATGCCTTCGGCCTGTCGGAACTGGCGGATCGCCTCGATGGTCTTGGCGCCGAGCAGGCCGTCGGCTGGGCCCGGGTCGTAGCCCAGCGACGTGAGCAAGGCCTGTGCCCGCTGCACGGCGTCGCGACGAATGTCGCCGCTCGGCGTCTTCGCGGTGAGGACGATGGAGGGCACGTTCGCGGTCCGTGTGGGCGCAGGCGCCGGCGCGCTCGTGGTCGGCGCGGGCGCCGGTGCCGCGGTTTGCGGT
>CAZVLI010000220.1:0-6788 GCA_964627965.1 uncultured Rhodospirillales bacterium | reverse complement strand
AACGTCGACTTCTATTCGGGTATCATCCTGCGGGCGATGGGATTCCCGACGTCGATGTTCACCGTGATCTTTGCCCTGGCCCGCACCGTCGGCTGGGTCGCGCAGTGGAACGAGATGGTCGAGGATCCGAGCCAGAAGATCGGCCGACCGCGCCAGCTCTACACCGGCGTGGCTCAGCGCAAGTACGTACCGCTGCACATGCGGGGCTAGCCACCACCGAACCGGGCCGGCAACGGCCCGGACAAGGGACGGAACCGAGGCGAGATGAGAGGACTAGCCAGAACCGGTCGCTTCGAGAAACCGGCACCGTCGGCGTTGCCCAACATCGCCGTCGGGGGCCGGGTGCGCGTGATCGGCGGTCGCCCGGCCAACGACAACCGGGTGTCGCTGTATCGTCGCGCGTTCGCGCCCATGGTGTTCCTGAGCGGGCTGCTGCTGCTCGCCCTAGCCGTCCTCTAGCTGTCGCAGGACCGCGGCCGCGGCCTGTGCCGACGGTGGCGGTCCCGGCGGTGCCAACGCCGCCCGGATATCGGCCAGCGCCTCACGCTGGGCCGCACGGGCGCCATGATCATCCAACAGTTCGGAGAGCGCGCCGGCCAACGCGGCCGGCGTCGCCTTCCATTGCAGAAACTCCGGCATCGCCTCGCGACCGGCCAGGATGTTGGCCATGGTCACGTACGGCACCTTCAGCACGACGGCGCCGATCAACGCCGTCAGCGTGTTGACCCGGTAGGCGACCACGCTCGGCACGCCGGCCAGCGCCAGCTCCAGCGTCACCGTCCCCGAAGCCGCCAGCGCCACGTCGGCCGCGGCGAAGGCATCCGCCTTTTCATCGGCGCCGACGACCATGTGCGGCACCTCCCACCCGGCCAGCATCTCGCGGATGCGCGCCTCGACGGCCGAGGCCGCGGGTAACACCACGGTGACGTCCCGTAGCCGCCCGATGGTCTCCCGGAACACCGGCAACAACCGTCCGACCTCGCCCGCGCGGCTGCCCGGCAACAACAGCAGCACCCGCGCGTCAGGGGCGATCCCTTGCCGCGCGCGGAACCCTGGTCCATCGCCCTGGTCAATACCGGACTCGGCAACGGAATGGCCAACCCAAGTCGCCCCAAGCCGCACCTTTTCATATAGTTCAGGCTCGAACTTGAACAGACACAACAAGTGATCGACGACACGAGCGATGTGGTGGACACGCTTCGGACGCCAGGCCCAGACCTGCGGCGCGACGTAGTGGATACGCGGAAAGCCATGCCCGGCGACGCGCTCGGCCAGCCGCAGGCAGAACCCCGGCGAGTCGATGGTAACCAAGGCATCTGGCCGTTCCGCGACGACGGCGTCGACTGTCTGCAGCAAACGCCGACGCAACGGAACAATCTTCGGCAGTACCTCCGCCAGCCCCATCACGGCGAGTTCGTGCATCGGGAAAAGGCTCTCGTGCCCCTGCGCGGCCATCAACGGTCCGCCGACGCCGCTGAACCGGACGTCCGCGCCGGCCTGCTCGCGCAAGGCAGCGATCAGGGCGCCACCAAGCGCATCGCCCGACGCCTCGCCGGCCACCACCATCAGGTGCCGCGGCGCGGCCACGGCCTACGGTTCCAGTCCGACGAGAAACAGACCGGCATCGTCCGCTGCCCGGATCAGCGCCTCGCGCTCGACCAGCAACGTCGCGCCGGCTTCGACCGCGATGCCGTGCAGGCCAGCCGCCGCCGCCCCGGCGACCGTGCGGGGCCCGATGGTCGGCAGGTCCACCTGGCGCTGCTGCGCCGGCTTGGTGAGCTTCACCAGCACGCCGCCGGTGGTTTCGATGCGAAGCCCGGCGCAACGCTCCAGCATCGCGTCCGTCCCCTCCGCCGCCTCCACGGCAACCACATGCCCGTCTCGGACGACGCAGGCCTGGCCGATGTCGAGCGTGCCCAGCGTGCGGACGACCTCGATGCCCTTCGCGATGTCGGCTTCGTCGGTCTCGCTCGGGCGGGTGGCCGCGAACGGTCCGGCCGGCGCGACGTCACCGAGCAGGACGTCATCGACGCCGACGACCTTGAAGCCCTCGCGCTCGAAATAGTCGATGAACACCCGGAAAATCGCGTCGTCACCCTGGGTCGCCGCCTTCACCAGACGCGGCAGCAGCTTCCAGCCGGCCATGTCGACCGGTTTCATCGCCCGGAAGTTGGGCCGCGCGATCTTGCCAGCGAAGACCAGCTCCTCGCAGCCAGCGCCACGCAAAGCGCCCAGGATCGCGTTGACCGCGACACCGTCGAACCAGCCGTGCTCGACGCCTTCGGTGGTCTCCGGATCGGTGTGGCCGTTCAGCGCCAGCACGAAATGCGGCCGCCCGGCGGCGCGGCAGGCGTCGATCAGCTGGCGCGGCAGGGCGCCGGCGCCGGCGACGATGCCGAGCTTAGGCGGCACGCTCTGGGATGGGCAGGCACAGCGCGCGCGACGACTCGGCGCGGATGAAGGCGACGATCTCGCCAACCTCCTCGTTGCCGCCGAACATCGCCTCGACGTCGGCCAGCCGCTCCTGCAGCGTGCCCTCCTGCGCGAACAGCAGCCGGTAGGCGTGGCGCAGGTTGTGGATACGCTCGCGGGTAAAGTTGCGCCGCTTCAGCCCGACCAGGTTCAACCCCATCAACCGCGCACGGTTGCCCAGGGCCGATCCATACGGGATCACGTCGCTCTCGATCCCGGACATGCCGCCGATCATCGCGTGCCGGCCGATGCGGCAGAACTGGTGCACCGCGACCAGGCCACCGACGATGGCGTGGTCCTGCACCTCGACATGGCCGGCCAGCACCACGTTGTTGGCCAGGATGACGTCGTTGCCGACCTGACAGTCGTGCGCCAGGTGCACGCCGACCATGATGAGACCGTCGTTGCCGAGGCGCGTGACCATGCCGCCGCCCTCGGTCCCGGGGTGCATGGTGACGTGCTCGCGGATCACGTTGTCGGTGCCGATCTCCAGCCGGGAGGCCTCGCCACCGTACTTCTTGTCCTGCGGCTCCAGGCCGATGGCGGCGAAGGGGAAAACACGGGTACGCGCACCGATGCTGGTGCGCCCCGCGACCACCACGTGACTTTCCAGCACGACGCCGTCGGCCAGCTTGACCTCGGGACCGACACGGCAGAACGGCCCGACCCGCACGCCCTCCCCCAGCTCGGCGCCATCCTCGACCAGAGCCAAGGGGTGTATGTCAGCGGTCATCAGGCGTTGTCGACGATCATGGCTGCGAAACGCGCCTCGGCGACCAGCGCGTCCTCCACCTTCACCTTGCCGGCGAAGCGCCACACCGGGCCGCGGCTGCGTTCCTTCTCGATGTGGATCGCCATCACGTCGCCCGGCCGCACCGGCTTGCGGAACCGGCAGTCGTCGATCGACATGAAGTAGACATGCTTGCCGCGGGCGTCCGGGCCCAGCGTCGCGACCACCAGCACGGCGGCGGTCTGCGCCATCGATTCCACGATCATCACGCCGGGCATGATCGGCGCGGACGGGAAATGGCCCTGGAACTGCGGCTCGTTGATGGTGACGTTCTTGATGCCGACGGCCGACTTGTCCGGCTCGATCTCGGTCACCTTGTCGACCAGCAACATCGGATAGCGATGCGGGATCATCGCCATGATCTCGCCGATGTCGGCGATGCCGACCTCGCTCGGGGTGGGCGCGTCAGCCACCGTCCTCTCCTCCCGCCTCCTTCTTCGCCGCCCGGCGTTGCGCCGCCAGGATGCGGAACAGTTCTTTCAGCGGCATCGCCGGGATGCCGCCGACCCGGCCACCGGCCGGCACGTCGCGCATCACGCCGCTCTTGGCCGCGATCTCGGCACCGTCGCCGATTTTCAGGTGTCCGGTCATCGCCGCCTGGCCGCCGACGACGACGAAGTCGCCGAGCTGCGTGCTGCCGGAAATGCCGACCTGGGCGACGATGATGCAACCCCGACCGAGGCGGACGTTGTGCCCGATCTGCACGAGATTATCAATCCAGCAGCCCGGCCCGATCACGGTGTCCTGAACCGATCCCCGATCGATCGTGGTGTTGGCGCCGATGTCGCAGTCGTCGGCGATCACGACCGACCCCACCTGCGGCACCTTGATGTGGCCGGTCGGGTCCGGCGCGAAACCGAATCCGTCCTGTCCGATGCGCGCGCCGGGATGCACCGTGACGCGGTCGCCGAGCTTGCAGTGGCTCAACGTCACGTTGCTGGCGATGCGGCAGCCGGCGCCCAGCACCACGCCATCACCGATCACCGTACCCGGACCGACAATACAGTCGGGGCCGATCTCGGCGCCGGCGCCGATCACGGCGTTGGGTCCGATCTCGCAACTGCCATCCACAATGGCGCTGTCATCGACCACCGCGCTCGCGTGCCGGCCGGGGACCGGGACCGGCGCCGGATAAAACGCTTGCGCGATATGAGCCAACGACTGGTAGGGCGCCGCCGACAGGAGCAGCGTCATGCCGTCGGGCGCGCGGGCTGCCTGCTCCGCCCGCAGGATACAGACGCCCGCCTTGCTGTCGGGAAGCCGGCGAAGGTAGGCGGCGTTGTCCACCCAGGTCAGATCGTCCGGACCGGCCCGGTCCAGCGGTGCCACGTCGTGCACCAGCCGATCCGGATCGGCGCCATCGCTGAGCTCAGCGCGGCCGATCTCGGCCAGCCGCGCCAGCATGAAAGGACCCTGGCGGCGAAAGAAACGCGGGTCGGCCATCGTTAGCCCTTCGGCGCCGGCACCTTGATCGTCTTCAGCTGGCTATCGAGCTGCGCGATCACCTCCTCGGTGATGTTCAGCTTGGCCGAGGCGAACATCACCTGCGAGCTGTCGACGACGATGTTGAACTTCTGCGCCTTGGTCATCGCCGTCACGATCGGGACCATCACGTTCTGCAATTCGTCCATGGCGGCGTTGAAGGCGTCGTCAAGCGCACGGGTGCGCAGCTGCACCTTCTTCTGCACCTCGATGACCTTCTTCTCGAAGCTCTTGCGGCGCTCCGCGAAGGCCTGCGGGCTCAGCACCGTGCGCTGCTGCTTCAGCGACGCCTCTTCCGCCCGCAGCTTGTCCTCTTCCTTCTTGATCTCGGTCTGATACTGCTTGCGATAGACCTCGATCTGCCGGCGGATGTCCTTCGCCGCCGCCGACTCGCGCAGCACGGTCTGGTAGTCCAGCACCGCGATCACCGCCGCCGGCAGCGGGGTTTCCTTGCTGTCCTGCGCGCCGGCTGGCAGTGCCAGCAGCGCCACGACCAGCGCCGGCAGCAAAGACATCCATGTGTCTTTTAGCTTGTGCATCAGAAGCGAGTCCCGAAGCTGAAGCGGAAAAGCTCTTCCTGGTCGAAGTCTTCCTTGATCGCCGGCTTGGCCACGTCGACGCGGATCGGGCCGAACGGCGAGGTCCACGAGATGCCGACGCCGCCGCTGACGCGGATGGCGTTGGAGTCCAGCAGGTCGGGCCCGCTCACGTCCGGATCCGTCAGCGTGCCGGCCTCCATGAAGACGCGGCCCTTGACGCCGAACTCGGCGGCAAAGCCCAGCGGGAAGCGCAGTTCGGTCCCGACCACGTAGAACACGTTACCGCCGATGGAGTCGTCGGTGGAACGGTCGCGCGGGCCGACGCCGCCGCTCTCGAAGCCGCGGAAACTGTCGCCGCCGATGAAGAACCGGTCGTTGACCCGCACGTCGTCGTTGATGCCGATGACGTGGCCGGCACTGAGGCTGAGCGAGGCGACCAGATCCTCGGTCACCGGATAGTAGTAGTCCCACGCCGTCGAGGAGCGGACGTAGCTGACGCTGCCGCCGAGGCCGGCGAAATCCTGGCTGAAGCGGAAGATCAGGCCGCTGTTCGGCTCGAACGGCTGATCGCGAGCGTCGAACACCAGGTCATAGCCGAGCGCGGACGTCACGCTGGCGCCTTCCTCGCGGCGAATGAAGGGCGAGGTGTCGTTGTCGACGTTGGTGATCTTGTCTTCGCGCAAGGTGTAGCGCACGCCCTGCCGAAGCTGCTCGGTGATCTGGTAGTTGGTCCGCAGCCGGAAGCCCTTGTTCTCCTGGTCGAACGAGCTTCGTGTCTGCAGATCGCGCCGTACGTTGAACACGTCCACGCCGGCGGCGATCGGACGGTCGAGGAAGTACGGCTCGGTGAAGGACAGGTCGACCTGGCGTCGCCGGGCCGAGAGCGTGAAGCCGATGCGCAGATCCTGGCCCCGGCCCAGCAGGTTACGCTCGCGGATCGACACGTCGCCGATCAGCGCCTCGGCGGTGGAGATACCGGCGCCGAAGCTGAGCTCGCCGGTGGAACGCTCCTGCACGTCGGCATTGATCACCACGCGGTCGGGCTGCGTGCCTTCCTGCTGCGTCACCTCGACCCGGTCGAAGAAGCCCAAGCCCTGGATTCGCTGGCGCGACCGGCGCAGCTTGGCGGTGTTGAAGGCATCGCCCTCGGCCAGCCGGAACTCGCGCCGGATCACCTTGTCCAGCGTGCGCACGTTGCCGGTGATGTTGATGCGCTCGACGTAGACGCGCGGCCCCTCGGCGATTTCGTAGGTGACGGCGATGGTCCGGCTCTCACGGTCCCGCGTGACGCGCGGCAGGACGTCGACGAAGGCATAGCCCAACCGGCCGAGCTCGAAGGTGATCTCCTCGATGCTCTTCTCGATGGCCTCCGCGTCGTAGGTGTCGCCCTCGAAGGTCTGGAGATTCTCGCGGATCGATTCCGGGTCGAAGTCGCGCAGGCTGGTTGTCAGATCGATCTTGCCGAAGGTGTAGAGCTCGCCCTCCTCCACCGTGAAGGTGATGAA
>CAZVLI010000219.1:0-6817 GCA_964627965.1 uncultured Rhodospirillales bacterium | reverse complement strand
GGCGACGAACTCGCCCTGTTCGGCGAACCAGTCCTGGAAGGCGCGCGGCGTGTTGCGGAAGTGCGTGGCCCGGAAGCCACCGCCCTCGCGATACTCGAACACCGCACCGAACTCGGCGTCGCACAGGTAGAGCGCATAGCCGAGGACGGCGGCGATGACGTCATCGATTTCGCCCTCCGAACGGCTGATGATCCGGAGTATCTCGCTCAGCGCGCGCTCTCGGCTGATCGCCTCTTCCAGGCTCAGCGCCAGTTCGGAGATCAACGTGGCCTGGTCGTCGGCGCTTTTTCGGGCCGGCGCCGCCCCTTCCAGCGCCTTGCGCAGCTCGATCTTCGACGACACTTCGAGCTTGCGGTAGATCGCGCTCAGGTGCGTCCGCACGGTGGACGGTGCGATGCACAGACGCTCGGCGATGTGGTGGTAGTTGTCGCCGTCGGCATAGGCCCGCGCGATCTCCCGCTCGCGCGGACTCAAGCTCAATTCGGCCATGTCGCTGATCTGTCCAGGGCTGCGGCGGTACTGCATCTGCAGGAGGTGAGAATACCGCAAGTGCGGTACGCAAAATACGACATCTGACCGATCCCCGTCCGGCCGAGCCGCGCCTAGCCTCGACATCGTCGCCCGATCATCCGCAGGGCCGACGAAACGGGAGACTGACATGACGATAACCGACACCGCGCGCGACTTCTTCGAGGCTTGCGAGTCCGGCAAGGGCTGGGAGGTCTGTAAGGGCTGGTGCCACGATGACGCGACTTTCAGCTGTCAGTCGGACGCGCTGGCCGAGGTGAACACCCTGGCCGGCTACGCCGACTGGATGAAGGGCCTGTTGGGGCCGTTGCCGGATGGCCGCTACGAACTGAACGCCTTCGCCACCGATGAGGGGCGCGGCACGGTGGTCGCGTCCGCGGTGTTCCTGGGCACGCATACGGCCGAGGGCGGGCCGGTACCGCCGACCGGCAAGAACGTCGCGGCCGACTATGTCTACGTGATGGCCTTCGACGGCCCGAAGATCCGCCACATGACGAAGGTCTGGAACGACGCACAGTCGCTGAGGGCGCTAGGCTGGGCGTAGGTCTCGCGCAGGCGCCTCGCGGCCGCTAGTCGAAGTCGGCCAGCGCCCGGAAGACGGTGCGTTGCAGGGCGATGCGGCCGCCGACGCCGAGCCGGCGGAAGATCGCGACCGAATGCTGGCGCACGGTGTCGGCCGCCATCTCCAGGATGGTGCCGACATCGGTGTTAGACTTGCCCTTCAGCATCCAGAAGGCGACTTCCGCCTGGCGCTTGGTCAGTCCCAAGCCGATCAGGCTGCGCAACAGGTCGGGCGACAGTTCCGCCGCATCGAGCAGGCGGAGCTGGTGCTCGGCGCGCTTGCGGCGCAGCACCGGGCCGGCGACTTGCCGCAGCATCGTCAGCACCTGGACGTCGCGGTCGGTGAAATCGCGACCCTTGCGGTTCAACGGCACGCCGAGGGTGAGCGGCTGGGCGCCGAGATCGCGGCCGTAGCGCGGATCGAAGCCGAGGTGCATGACCAACTGATGGTCGGTGTCCACCTCGCGGAAGAGCTCGTGATAGAGGCCGCTGTTGTAGAAGTCCGAGAGGCTGATCACGTCCGACAGCCGCACCGTGGCGACGTCCGGGTTCTCGGTCCGATGTCTCAGGACCGGATGATCGGGCATGAACTGGCCCCAGATCGGCATCCGTAGCTCGACCAGCGCCTCGATGTCCGGCTCGCTGGAGTGGAAGTGGGTGCGGCCGAAATGAAGGTCGACTTCGGTGTAGCCGCCGTGATCGCAGGCGACGAGGTCGGTCGCGGCGTCGACCAGGGCGATCGCGGTTGCCTCGAGCGAAGGGGCGTGCTGCATCGCCAGCATGCCCCGCTGGATGCGACCGCAGTCCGCGTCCGTGACGTCCCGAAATTCCACCATCCGTCTCCCACGGTGCGCGAGCGGCGTCTGGATACCTGTCCCCATTTAGCACAGATCGCGTCCCGCGACGACCGCCGGCCCTATCCCTCAGGTGGGGTATTGCAGTCCGCGTGCCGGACGACGCCCTGCCCCGCGACCGGACGCGTCGAGACGTCAGGTCCGCAAGAACCAGTCGCCGATCAGCCGCCGGGTCTGGGGTTCGCCCGGCGCTGCGGCGCCCCGTGCACCGCTCTCCACCGTCGGATTGGCCCTGGCGCCAACGGCCTCGCTGGGCGGCATGCCGAACCTGGTCCGAAACAAACGGCTGAAGTGGTGAATGGAGGTGAAGCCCCAGGCCTCGGCCACCGCGATCACGGCGCCACGACGCGGCACCATGTGCGTCAGCTCGACGAAGGCGGCCTCGAGCCGGCGGCGGAGAATGTACCGTTCAACCCCGCCATAGGGTGCGAAATCGCGGAATATCGTCGCCCGCGACGCGCCGAAGGCCGCCGCCAAGGTCTCAAGACCGAGCACGGGGTCGCGCAGACGTTCGTCCAGGAACCTGCGCATCGCGCTCGACCGCGCCGACTGGATCGCCCCGTCGGCCTGCGACTCCAGCCCACCGGACAACAGCGCCTGCAGCATGCCGGTGAAACCGCGCGCGAGCGCCGGCGCCTCGTCCTGACGCAAGTCCGGCAATACATCCTGCAGCGACATCAGCGTGCGGTGCAGCACCAGCCCGGAGCCGGTATCGAGGCCGAAACGCAAGTGCGCGGGATGCTTGCCGGAATCGTACCCGATCGCAGCGTGCGGGATGAGGACGCTGATCTGCTCGCCATCCGGGACCACGAGGTCCATCTCGCGGTTGAAGTCGACGAGGTAGACCGCGCTGCTGTCCAGCCGCAGCGGCGAGCCGTCGTGCTGGACCAGCGCGCCGCTGTCGACACGGAAGCGGATACGCAGGAACTCGGACGGCGACTGCCGCAGATGGCGGCTTTCACGACGCGCGCCGTGGGCGTCCGCGCGCACCTTGGCGACCTGGATACCGTCGAGGTGCCAGGCCGTGAGGTTGACGTTCCAGTCGTCCGGCGTGTCGGCGGTCGGATAGACGTCGTAGAGCGCGCGGACCTGTTCATGGAAATAGTCGAGCGCGTCGCCCGGGCGCCAGCCGGTGGCGTCGAACCGCGTGCTCGGCAGCGGTGTCCCGGAGGCTGGATCTCTCGTCGTCACGTCTGCGTTCGCGGCTTTCGGTTCTGGGCCTGAGATGCGCGCAGGTCGCCGGCCCGCCAGGCAGCCAAGCTCAGACCCTGGAGAACCAAGCGTCAAGTGCCGGCTGGGACGGGCCGGGGGCGCTTGACGACGTCAGCGTCAGGCCACCTTCGGTCGTCCTCTCGCCGAAGCTCACGCCCACGACCTCGCCGGGCGGCACGCCAAACCTCGTGCGAAACAGGCGGCTGAAGTGATGGATCGAGGTAAAGCCCCAGGCCTCGGCGATGGCGCTGACGGCACCGCGGCGCGGCGGCGATTGCGCCAGGTTGCGGAACGCCATCTCCAGGCGCCGACCGGCGATGTAGCGTTCGATACCGCCGAAGGGCGCGAAGTCCCTGTAGATCGTGGCGCGCGACGCACCGAACGCCGACGTCAAAGTCTCCAACCCCAGCGTCGGGTCGGCGAGACGCTCGTCCAGATACTGTCGCATGGCGCTCGACCGTGCAGCCTGGATCGAGTTCTCGTCGTGCGACTCCAAGGCTCCGGAAACGAGCCCCTGCAGCAGACCGGCAAAGCCACGCGCGAGCGCCGGCGCCTCGTCCTGCCGCAAGTGGGGCAGCGTTTCCATCAGGGCCATGAGCGACCGGTGCAGCACCAAGCCCGACCCGGTTTCGATTCCGAACCGCAGGCTCGCGGGGTGCCGGCCGGTGTCGTAGCCAATCGCGGCATGCGGAATGAAGACGCTGATCTGCTCGCCGTCGGGAACGATCAGTTCCATCTCGCGATTGAAGTCGACCAGCTGAAGCGCCCCGCTCTCCAATCGCAGGGGCACGCCATCGTGGTTCACGAGCGTGCTGCTGTCGTAACTGATGCGGAGGCGAACGAACTCCGAAGGCGCTTGCCGCAGATGCGTCTTGTCGCGCCGCGCCCCGTGGGCATCGGTACGCACCTTCGAGAACAGCAGGTCGTCGAGCTGCCACGCGCGCAAGTCGACATTCCAGTCCGGCGGCGTCGCGGCCGTCGGGTAGATGTCGTAGAGCGGACGAACTTCCTCGTGGAAATAGTCCAGCGCCTCGCGCGGTCGCCAGCCCGTGGCATCGAACCGCATGGTGTGCAACGGCGCCGCGTCGGCCCGGCTCGCCTCGGTCATCGAGGCGCCTCCGACTCAACGCACCGCGCCGTGATACTGCACGACGCGGCGCACACGAGGTGGGCGCAACGCAACAAAGAAGAGAGTCCCCAGAACCCGGCCCGGCAACATCTGGCTGGCATGAGCCAAAGAACACGGCACCTGAACACCGGTGCGCCGAACGACGACCGCTATGGTGCCGCGAACCATGCCGCGCCGGCAAGACAGATGGGTTCACGTTCCGGCGACAGAACGGCGATAATGCCGCGCGATCCATCGAACATCGGAGCCACCATGGACCTCTCAGCGGTACCGGCGCGCGAGACTTGCGTGTCGCGCTATGTCATCGACCACAACGCCGAAGCGCATGGCGACAAGCCCTTCCTGGTGATCGACGGCGGTGAAACGATCACCTGGGCGGCGGCGCGGGAGCGGATCGTGCGCATGTCGGCGGGGCTGGCGCGGCTCGGCGTGAAACAGGGTGACCATGTCCTCTCGTGGCTACCGACCGGCACGGACTGCATCCTGCTGATGCTGGCGCTGAGCCACATGGGCGCGGTCTACGTGCCGTTGAACCTCGCCTACCGCGGCCGCCTGCTGCAGCACGCGGTGAAGCTGTCCGACGCGACGCTGGCCATCGTGCACGCGGACCTGGTGCCGCGGCTGGAAGAGATCGACCGCGCGGCGCTGGAACTAATCGTCATCCTCGGCGGCGAGGCACAGGCACCGGCCGGCCTGACACGCCACGGGCCGGAGGCGCTGGCGCCGGCCGACGCCACGCCGCCCGCCCTGGAACGTCCGATCGAGCCGTGGGACACGCAGACAGTAATCTTCACGTCCGGTACGACCGGGCCGTCGAAGGCGGTGCTGTCGTCCTACTGCCAGACCTGGTCGATGACCGGCCCGGAGGCGTGGCCCTTCATCGAGAGCGACGACCGCTACTTCATGACCATGCCGATGTTCCATGTCGGCGGCACCGGGCTGGTCAACTGCATGGTCTATCGCGCCGGCTCGCTGGCCGTCGTGGCGAGCTTCGACACGGAAGGCTTCTGGCCGGCGGTGAAGCGGACCGGGGCGACGGTGGTGTTCCTGCTCGGCGCGATGGCAAGCTTCCTGTGGAAACGCCCGCCCGGCCCGGAGGATCGCGACCACAAGCTGAAGCTGGTCTTCATGGTGCCGCTGGTCGACGACGTGCCGGGCTTTGCGGCGCGGTTCGGCGTCGATGTGCGCACCGTCTTCAACATGACCGAGATCAACAACGCCATCGTCTCCGACCCGCAACCGCAAGGGCGCGGGTTCTGCGGCAAGATCCGGGCGGGCACCGAAGCGCGGCTGGTCGACGGCAACGACCTGGAGGTGCCGCGCGGCGAGGTCGGCGAGATGATCCTGCGGACGGCGCGGCCCTGGGCGCTGAACCACGGCTACCACAACAACCCGGAGGCCACGGCAAAGGCCTGGCGCAACGGCTGGTTCCACACCGGCGACGCCTTCCGCCAGGACGAGGACGGCAACTACTACTACGTCGACCGGGTGAAGGACGCGATCCGCCGGCGCGGCGAGAACATCTCCTCCTACGAGGTCGAGATCGAGCTGCTGTCGCACCCGGCGGTGCGCGAGGCCGCCGCCGTCGCGGTGCCGGCCGAGGACGGCGAGGACGAGGTGATGGCGGTGCTGTCGTTGCTGCCCGACGCGACGCTGGACCCGGCCGAGCTGATCGAGTTCCTGCGCCCGCGGCTGGCGCATTTCATGATCCCGCGATACGTGCGGATCATGCCCGACCTGCCGAAGACGCCGACGCAGAAGGCGGAGAAGCACCGGCTGCGCGACGCCGGCATCACCGACGACACCTGGGACCGAGAGGCCGCCGGCATTAAGGTGCGACGCGAACGCATCGGCGAACCCGCCGACTGACCCGCCGCCCTACCCTGTACAAGGGGCCGTATGCTCCGATCCTATCTGACGCTACTGCGCGACGAGCCGCGCGTGCTGGGCTTCGGCGCGGCCTGCGCGTTTCTGTCGAGTCCCGGCCAGACCTTCTTCATCTCGCAGTTCAACGTCGCCGTCGGCCGCGACCTGGGGCTGGCGGCCAGCGAGCTCGGCGCGACCTACCTGATCGGCACGCTTGGCGCGGCACTGCTGCTGCCGTTCGCCGGCCACTGGATCGACCGCATCGACCTCGCCCGCTACACCGCGCTGGTCATGGTGGCACTCGGCATCGCCTGCGCGGTCAAGGCCAGCGCCGTCGGCGTCCTCGGACTGGCGCTGGCCTGGTTGCTGCTGCGGCTGTGCGGCCAGGGACTGATGACGCACATCGCCGTCACCTCCATCGCCCGCTACTTCGAGGCGACGCGCGGGCGGGCGCTGTCGCTGGTGGCGATGGGTTTCGCGATCTCGCAGGGCGTGCTGCCGGCGGTCGCGGTGGCGCTGATCGCGCTGGTCGGGTGGCGCATGGGCTATGCCATCACCGGCGCGGTGGTGGCGCTGACGGCGGCGCCGGCGCTGATCTGGCTGATCCGGCGACAGGAAAAGTTCCGGCAGGCGCCGGCCAGCGTCGCCGGCGAACGGCCGCGTGCCT
>CAZVLI010000218.1:0-6817 GCA_964627965.1 uncultured Rhodospirillales bacterium | reverse complement strand
TCACCCTCGGCTCGATGCTGGCCATCAACGCCCTCGCG
Source organism: uncultured Rhodospirillales bacterium (assembly GCA_964627965.1). Taxonomy (GTDB): domain Bacteria; phylum Pseudomonadota; class Alphaproteobacteria; genus JAVKFY01. The sequence continues at coordinate 6,779 of CAZVLI010000218.1, read as the reverse complement.
ATCGGCGTGTTGCTGCATGACCCCGGCCGCGACAAGACCGAATCGGACACCTGGGACGTCAGCGCCGAGGTGTTGCTACGGCCGCTGGACTTCTGGCGACCGCGCCACCCGGTCGCGCGCTTTCTGCTCCGCCCACGGCCCCTGCTCGGCGGCTCCTACAACACCGAGGGCCACACGCATTCGGTCTATGGCGGCCTGGACTGGACCTGGCAGTCGGTGAGCGGCTTCTTCGCCGGCTTCTCCTTCGGGCTCGCCTACCACACCGGCAACCTGGAACAGGCGACGGAGTTGTGCCCGGCCGGCACCACCTGCGCCCTGCCGGGCAACCGGCGCTACGTCGACACCGGCAAGGTCTCGCTCGGTTCGCGCATCCTGTTCCGGGAGAGCTTGGCGCTGGGCTGGCGGTTCGGGCCGCACCGGCTGGCGCTGTATGGCGCGCACCTGTCGCACGGCTCGATCTTCGATGACGACAATGACGGCCTGAACTTCGTCGGCCTGCGCTACGGCTACCGCTTCAACCAGGGCTGGTAGGCGGAACTCAGCCGGCGGCGGCCTGCACCGCCTCGCCGTCTTCGACGGCCGGCATCGCGCCGCGCCGATCCTCACCCATGAACGCCCGATTGCGCCGGCGCCGGTCCGGACCGTAGTAGGTGTTGGTCTCGACGAAGTCCCGCTCCTGGTCGCGCAGCGCCACCAGCGCGCGGTGGATCACCCGCAGCGAGAACGGCTTCGCCAGCGTGTAGTCGGCACCGGCGTTGCGGGCACGCTTCACGATGTTGGCGTCGGCGATGTTGCTGCTCAGGATGATCGGGCAGCAACGGGCCGGATTTTCCCGCCGCCGAATGCCGCGGATGAACCGCAGCCCGTCGATCTTCTCGCCCGCCAGGTCGACGAAAATGACGTCCGGCGTCCAGCCCTGAACCTCCTTCCATGCCTCGATGGCATCGGGACAGTTCCGCACCGTCTCGATCCGCATGCAGCCGAGGATGGAGTTCAGCAAACGTGTCCAGAACGGATTGCTATCTACAACAAGGACAGAAATGCCGGAGAAGTCGTAGCGTTCGGACATGGCTCCGTGGCCAGAGTTGTCAGACAACGCCGAACCTTAGCGACCACTCGTTAAGAAATTTCTGACGCAACGGGGCGCTCAGCCCCCACTACTCCCACAGCCGCGCGAAGGCCGGGTGGGTCAATGTCAGCAGGACCGTCAGCAGCAGCGCGGTCGGCAGGTACAGGCGGATCGGCATCTCATCGCCCTCGTGATTGTCGAGCCAGTTGCACGCTTCGCCGCAAGAGCCGTGCCAGCGATTCCGCCTGTGACATGGATGGAACCCGATCCATTCCGGGGCAGCGCGCAGAGATCGGCGCCTCGCCCGTCCCAAACCGGGACAGCCTTAGCGTGCTGAAGCGGCGATCCCTTCCCAACCCGAACCTGCTATGCTGACGCCAGCATCCATGGGAGCGAGCCATGCCGACTTTCGAAGCCAAGGGCGTGATCCCGGCCACCCTGATGGCCTTCAACGACGACTACTCCATCGACGAGGCGGCGGCGCGGGCGCACCTGCGCGACGTCTGCGCCACACCGGGCCTGTCGGCGGTGACGGTGAACGGCCACGCTTCGGAGGTCCACGCCTGCACCTTCGAGGAGCAGCAGCGCATCCTCGCGGTTTCGGTGGCCGAGGTCGGCGACCGCCTGCCGGTGGTGAACGGCGTCTATGCCGACGGTAGCCTGGAGGCGACCCGCATCGCCCGCATGAGCGAGCAGGAGGGCGCGCAGGCATTGCTGGTGTTCCCGCCGCAGAGCATGTCGATGGGCGGGCAGCTGCGCCCGGAGATGGCGCTGTTGCACTTCCGCACCATCGCCGAGGCCACCGACCTGCCGATCATCGTGTTCCAGTACCCGGCCGCCGGTCCGAACAGCTACCCGCTCGACACCCTGCTCTCAATGATCGACGAGATCCCGCAGATCGTCGCGATCAAGGACTGGTCGAACGACGCCATGCTGCACGAGCGCCACATCCGCACGCTGCAGAACCTGCCACGGCCGGTGAACGTGCTGACCACGCACTCCAGCTGGCTGATGAGCTCGCTGGTGATGGGTGCCGCCGGGCTGCTGTCCGGCGCCGGCTCGGTCATCGCGGCGATGCAGGTGGAGCTGTTCCAGGCCGTGCAGGCCGGCGACCTGCCGCGCGCGCAAGCCGTGAACGACCGCATGTACCCGATGGCGCAGGCGTTCTACCGCCCCGCCTTCCTGGACATGCACAACCGGATGAAGACCTGCCTGAACCTGCTCGGCAAGATGCCGAACCGGGTGGTGCGACCGCCGCTGGCGCCGCTGTCGCAAGCCGAGGTCGACAGCCTGGCCCAGGCCATGCGCGAGGCCGGCATCGAGGCGGAGAGAGCCGCCGCCTGAGGCTGCGATGGGCGCCTCGCCGCTCGGCTTCATCGACGGCTACTGCGAACGCACCGCGCCGGGGCTGCTGAACGAACCGCTGAACGCGGTCACCAACCTGGCCTTCGTCGTCGCCGCCATCCTGCTGTGGCGGCTGGCTCGCCGCGAGAACACCGCGGCCGATCGTCTCGTCTCGCTGCCGATCCTGTTCGTGTTGCTCACCGGCCTCGGCAGCTTCGCCTTCCACACCATGGCGAACCGGCTGGGCGCCGCGCTCGACGTGCTGGCTCTGTCGACTTGCCTGCTGTTGACCGTCTACGACGGCGCCCGGCGCTGGCTCGGCTGGTCGCCGGGCCTGGCCCTGCTGTGGCCCGGCGGGATGATCGTCGCATCGGCGCTGACCGGATGGCTGGTGCCGCTGCCCGGCGCGGTCTATCTCGGCGCCTTCGTCACCGGCATGGCGATGGCGGTGATGCTGGGACGAGGCGCGCACCCCGCGGCGCCCTGGGTCGCCGGCGCCGCCGTCGTCTTCATCCCGTCCTACGCCATGCGTTCGCTGGACCTGCCGTTCTGCCAGATGCTGCCGATGGGCACGCATTTCGGCTGGCACCTGCTGAACGCCGTGGTGCTGTACCTGGCGATCCGGCCGCTGGCGGTCAGGACCTGAGCGACGGGAAGTCCGCATACCATTCGGCGTGATCGCCCGACCAGTTGCCCATGCCGGGCTTGGTCAGGCAGCCGCGCGGCGCGATGAAGCTGTCGATGCGGCGCACCGGCTGCTCCTGCCAGCCGATGTTGAAGGCTGCCAGCTTGGGGAAGAACTGCAGTCGGCTGTACGGCAGATGGTCGTGGATCCACCACGCCAGCCCGCGCCAGTCGCCCCCTTGCTCGTAGCGGTCGGCGAACCAGGGGATCACCAGACAGCACATCGCGCCGAGCCGCCCGTCGTCGTCGTAGCCCCAGGTGTGCCGACCGCGCGCCCGCGCGTTCCGCGCGCAGTTCAGGTTGTGCCGGTTGCCGAAGCCGTTGACCGCCGCGTTGCGGTAGGCGCCCCGGATCGCCAGCCGTCCAAAGGTCGCCTGCAACGGCTCCAGCAGTTCCTCGCACAGCCGCCGGCCGGCGGCGATGGCCGCGTCCGGCTCGTCCGGAATGTTGGGGATGCCGTAGAGATCGGCGATCTCCGAATGCAGAAAGTCGCGGAAGTAGAAGCTGGCCGAAAGCCTTGTCCGCCCCAGAGTCTCCAGCCCGCGCATGCTTTTCGGTGATCGCATCGCAACTGCCCTCGTCCCCTTCTCCACCGGACCATCTTTCGGCGCCTGCACAAGATCCTGCAAGGCGCCGACGACGACGCCACCCGTAACATGCGCCCCACCGAATGCATTAACCGCCGGGAAAGGTTTGGCGCTCAACGTGCCGCCATCGTGTTGCGTAGAGGGCCGAGTTGGCGCACATGCCTGCACCGCCAAAGCCACACAACGAAGCCGCCAGACTGGCTTGCCTGCAGGACTTCGGGATTCTCGATACCGAGCCCGAGGAGGCGTTCGACCGTATCACCCGGATCGCGTCGGCGACCCTGGACGTGCCGATCAGCCTGGTCTCCCTGGTTGACGATCATCGCCAGTGGTTCAAGGCGCGGACCGGACTCGGCGCGACCGAGACACCCCGCGAAGTCGCTTTCTGCGCCCACTCGATCTGCAGCGACGACGTTCTCATGGTCCCGGACGCGCTCGCCGACGAGCGCTTCTGCGACAACCCGCTGGTCACCGGTGCGCCGCACATCCGGTTCTACGCCGGCGCCCCGCTCGAAACCCCGGAGGGTTACCGGCTCGGCACCCTGTGCGTGATCGACACCCGTCCGCGCCAGCTCGACGCCAGCCAGTTGCAGACGCTACGCGATCTCGCGGCCATCGTGATGGACGAGCTGGAGCTGCGCGTACAGGCGAAGCGTTCGCGGCAAGCGGAGGCGCGGCTTGCCGACGCCGTCGAAGCCCTCTCGGATGGATTCGTGCTCTACGACGCCGACGACCGCCTGGTGATCTGCAATGACAAGTACAAGGCAATCTATGCCGAAAGCGCCGACCTGATCCGCAACGGCGCCAGCTTCGCGGAGATGCTGCGGATCGGCGTCGAGCGCGGCCAGTACCCGGCCGCGGCCGGGCGCGAGGAGGCGTGGATTGCCGAACGCCTGCATGCGCACTTCAACCCCGGCGACCCGATCGAGCAGGAACTGCCCGGCAACCGTTGGCTCCGCATCGAGGAACGACGGACGCGCGAGGGCGGCCTCGTCGGCTTCCGCGTCGACATCACCGAGCTGAAGCGCACCCAGCAGAAACTCGCCGAGCAGGCCTGGACCGACGAATTGACCGGGCTGCTGAACCGTCGACGCTTCCTTGAGATGGCCCATTCCGAATGCCGTCGGGTGGCCCGGAGCGGTGGTCGCGTCGGCGTGCTGGTTATGGATATCGACCACTTCAAGCAGATCAACGATCAGTTCGGCCATGCCGGTGGCGACGCCGTGCTGCGCCAGCTTGCCAAGACCTGGCGGGCGACGCTGCGCGAGCATGACCTGATCGGGCGGCTCGGCGGTGAGGAGTTCGCCGTTCTGGTCGACCTCAGCGACGACCGCCTGCTCGACGCGCTTGCCGACCGCATCCGAAATGCGACGTCGGCGACGCCGGTGACCTGCGGCGAGCACCGAATACGAACGACCACCAGCATCGGCTACGCCCATGCGACGGCCGCCACCGCCGACATCGAAGCCCTGCTGGCCCAGGCGGACAAGGCCCTCTACGAGGCCAAACGTGCCGGCCGCGACCGCAGCGTTGCAGCCGCCTGAGCTGCCGGTGGCCGATGGCCCGCACTCGGCGTAGATTCGCCCGCATGACGAGCGACAGGCCGACAACGTCGAAGGCGACCAAGCAGACCCAGCGCGCCGAGCGCGAAGAACGCCTGGCCAAGGCGCTGCGCGACAACCTGCGCCGCCGACGTCAGCAACGCCACGAACGCGACCGGACGGACCAGAACGAGCCGGAATCCGGCTGACGCGCCATGGTTTTGTCCAATTGTCGAGTTTGCTTGCTCACGGCGATGCGGTAATAAGGCCGCAGCCGAGGGCAAGCACGGTGGCCCGCCATCCGCCGCGCACGACTATCGAGCAGAACGGACCACATGGACAGGATCAGAATCTGCGGCGGCCGACCGCTGTCCGGCGAGATTCGCATCGCCGGCGCCAAGAACGCGGCACTGCCGCTGATGGCCGCCAGCCTGTTGACCGACGAGCCGCTGACCCTGCGCAACGTGCCGCATCTGGTGGACATCACCACCATGACGCAGCTTCTGGCGCAGCACGGCGCGGAGGCCTCGATGAACGGCCTCGCCCACGGTCTCGGCAACGGTAACGGCGCCGCCCACGGCCACGTTCTGACCCTGCATGCCCGCGACATCGTCTCGACCACGGCGCCGTATGACATCGTGCGCAAGATGCGCGCCTCGGTGCTGGTCCTGGGGCCACTGCTGGCGCGCGCCGGCAAGGCGACCGTGTCGCTGCCCGGCGGCTGCGCCATCGGCACCCGCCCGGTTGACCTGCACATCAAGGGCCTGCAGCAACTCGGCGCCGACATAGAGTTGGCCGACGGCTATATCCACGCCGCCGCGCCCAACGGCCTGACCGGCGCCACCGTGCGCTTTCCGAAGATCTCGGTCGGCGCGACCGAGAACCTGCTGATGGCCGCCTGCCTGGCCCGGGGCGAGACGGTCCTGGAGAACGTCGCCCGCGAGCCGGAGATCACCGACCTGGCGATCTGCCTGTCGGCGATGGGCGCGCATATCGACGGCGTCGGCACCGACACGCTGGTGGTCCAGGGTCAGGACCGGCTGCACGGCGCGGAGCACTCGGTGCTGCCCGACCGGATCGAGACCGCGACCTACGCCATCGCCGGCGCCATCTGCGGCGGCGACCTGACGCTGACCGGCGCCCGCATGGAGCTGATCGAGGCCACCGTCGGCGCGCTCGACGAGGCCGGCGTCTCGGTCGACGAGACCGATTCAGGTCTGCGCGTACGCCGCAACGGACCGCGCCCGAAGGGCATCGACGTAACCACGCAGCCGTACCCCGGCTTTCCGACCGACGCCCAGGCACAGATGATGGCGCTGATGTGCGTCGCCGACGGCGCCTCGATGATGACCGAGACGATCTTCGAGAACCGCTACATGCACGTGCCCGAGCTGATGCGCATGGGCGCCGACATCGCCGTGAAAGGCTCCGTCGCGATGGTTCGCGGCGTGGAGCAGCTTTCCGGCGCGCCGGTGATGGCGACCGACCTGCGCGCCTCGGTGTCGCTGGTGCTGGCCGGCCTGGCCGCGGAGGGCGAGACCACGATCAGCCGCG
>CAZVLI010000217.1:0-6827 GCA_964627965.1 uncultured Rhodospirillales bacterium | reverse complement strand
CCGACGATCGCCACGCCGACCTCCTGCTCGAGCTTGCCGGTGGCGTAGTAGTCCAGGAAAAACAAGGGCTTGGCACCGGCGACCACGAGGTCGTTCACACACATGGCGACCAGATCCTGGCCGACGCCATCGTGCCAGCCCGCCTCGATGGCCAGCTTCAGCTTGGTGCCGACGCCGTCGGTGGCGGCGAGCAGCAACGGGTCCTCGAAGCCGGCCGCCTTGGGGTCGAACACCCCGGCGAAGCCGCCGATGCCGCCGACCACGCCGGGCCCGTGCGTCGCCTTCGCCAATCCCGAGATGGCGCGCACGAACGCGTTGCCCGCGGCGATGTCGACACCCGCCTGCCGATACGTGTAATGATTGTCCGAGTGAGCCAAAGCGGCACGACGATACTCGATCCAGGGACCATTGCAATGCGCGCGCGACCGCTGCGGCAAGGTCAATTTGCCGCGCCCGTCACCCTAACCTTTCTGGTGCTTCTCGCGCTCTTCGCGCTGTCCTCGGCGGCGCTGGCGCAGGTCCGCGGCGACCCGTTCACGGTGCGTGACGTCAAGGTCGACGAGAGCGCCAATTCGGTATCCCAGGCGCGCGATCGCGCCCTGCTGATCGGTCAGCGCCGGGCGCTCGACCGGCTGCTGCGCCGGCTCGTTGTGGCGGCCGATGTGGAGCGTCTGCCACAGTTGCCGAACAACGAGATGCTGCGCCTGGTCGACGGTATCCAGGTGGCCAGCGAGAAGAGCTCGGCCACGCGCTACATCGCCGAACTCATCGTCAGCTTCCGCAAGGAGCGGGTGCGCGAGTTCCTGCGTGCCAACGACGTCCGGTTCGCCGAGACCCGGGCCAAGGCGGCACTGGTCCTGCCGGTGCTGGAGGAGGGCGGCGAGCGCATGCTGTTCGATGACGCCAATCCCTGGCGCGACGCCTGGCTGGCGCAGCCGCCGGCGACCGACAGTCTCCTGCCGCTGGTGCTGCCGCTGGGCGATCTCGCCGACGTCGCGACCATCGGGCCCAACGATGCCGCCTTCGGCGACGAGCGGCGCATCGGGCAGATGGCGCAGCGCTACGAAGTCGATGGCGTGCTGGTGGCGCTGGCACGACTGGGGCGCGACTTCGCCGCCGACCGGCCGACCCTGGACCTCAGCCTGCGGCGTTACGGCGGCGTCGGGGCGCGGGTGATGGTCGACCGTTTCGATGCCCAGCCCGACGAGACCGTCGAGGACCTGATGGCCCGGGCGGTCACCGCGCTGATCGCCGGCCTGGAGGAGGACTGGAAGCAGGAGACGGCGCTGTCGCGCGGTGTCGAGCAGCGTTTGTCGGTGCAGGTGCCGCTGGTCGACTTCCAGGACTGGCTGACAATCCGTCAGCGACTGCTGCGCAACGCCATGGTGCAGCGCGTGCAGATCCTGTCGATCCGCAAGGGCGACGCGCAACTCGCGCTCGACTACCAGGGGCTGCCGTCGCAGTTGCAGGTGGCGTTGGCGCAGGATGACCTGGAATTGCGCGAGCAGGACGGTTTCTGGCTGCTGGGCCAGCGCGGCAACCTGCCCGGCATCGCGACCGAGACGGTGCCGCCGCTCGTCGACGAGGAACCACTACCGCCCAGCGAGGCGGTGCTGCCGAGCCAGGCGAACCAGCCGCCGGCGAAACCGGCGGCGGAGTGAACCTGCCGAACCTCATCAGCCTCGCGCGCCTGCTGTCGGTGCCGGCGATCGTCTGGCTGATCATCGAGAACCACTGGATCGGCGCCTTCGCTCTGTTCGTCGCCGCCGGCCTGTCGGATGCCTTGGATGGCGCCATCGCGCGGCGTTTCGACCGCCGGACCACGCTTGGCACCTATCTCGATCCGTTGGCCGACAAGGCGCTGCTGGTCGCGGTCTATGTCACCCTGGCGGCGGTCGACCGGCTGGCGAGCTGGCTCGCCATCCTGGTGCTGAGCCGCGACGTGCTGATCGTCGGCGGTGTCCTGGTCGCGCGGCTTTTCGCGGTGCGGATCGAGGCGCGGCCGTCGCTGCTGTCGAAGTTCAACACCGGCGTTCAGATCGTCATGGCCGCGACGGTGCTGGCGGCGATCGCCTTCGAGCTGGCCCCGCTGACCGACCTGTCGCGGACCCTGGCCTGGGTCGTTGCCGTCGCGACGGTGGCATCGGGGATCGGCTACGGCATGCTATGGATGCGGCGGATGAGCCACGCCGAGGAGGCGCGATGAGCACGCGGCAGCAACTCACCTACTGGCTGGTCGGCTTGGTGGTCGCCTGCGTGCTGATCTACCTGCTGCGCGCGGTGCTGGCGCCGTTCGTGGCTGGCATCGGCGTCGCCTACCTGCTCGACCCGCTGGCGGACCGCTTGGAGAAGGTGAAGTTCCCGCGCTGGCTCGCCACCGTCGTGGTGCTCGCGGGCTTCTTCCTCAGCTTCGGTGTGGTGCTGCTGCTGGTGGTACCGCTGCTGCAGAGCCAGGTCTTCGGCCTGGTCGAGCATCTCACCGGTTACATCGCCGACTCGCGCGAGGCGCTGAGCGCCACCCTGCTGCAGTTGTCCGAGCGGTTCAGCGTCGACGTCGGCGAGGACCTGAAGCAGGCGATCCGCAACTTCGCCAAGGACGGCGTGGCCATGATCGGCAACCTGCTGGGCAGTCTGTGGCAGGGCGGCCTGGCGCTGGTCAACCTGCTGTCCCTGCTGGTGATCACGCCGGTCGTCGCCTTTTACCTGCTGCGCGACTTCGACCGCATTGTCGCCGCCGTCGATGGCTGGCTGCCGCGCCAGCACGCACCGACCATCCGACGCCTCGCCAGCGATATCGACCAGCGCATGGCCGGCTTCGTCCGCGGTCAGGGCAGTGTCTGCCTGGTCCTGGGGGCCTTCTACGCCATCGCGCTCAGCCTGGCGGGGCTGGAATTCGGCCTCGTGATCGGCCTGCTGAGCGGCCTCCTATCGTTCATCCCCTTCGTCGGCTCGGCCATCGGCCTGCTGCTGTCGATGGTCACCGCCTTCACGCAGTTCTGGCCGGACCTGGTGCCGATCGGCATCGTGCTGGCGATCTTCATCGTCGGCCAGTTCCTTGAGGGCAACGTGCTGACGCCCCGGCTGGTCGGCGACCGCATCGGGCTGCACCCGGTCTGGGTGATGTTCGCCCTGTTGGCGGGCGGTGTCCTGGCCGGCTTCGTCGGTGTGCTGCTCGCGGTGCCGGTGGCGGCCGCCGCCGGCGTCCTGGTTCGCTTCTTCCTGGAGCAGTATCTCGGCAGCCGGCTCTACGACATGAAGCCGCCACCGACGTCCGATCCGCCCGTGGAGTCATGAGCCAGGCCGGACCGCAACTGACTCTGCCGCTGCCCACGCGGGCGGCGTTGGGGCGCGACGACTTCGTCATCGGCGACGCCAATCGCGCGGCGGTGGCCTGGGTCGACCGTTGGCCGGACTGGCCGGCGCCGGTGCTGACGATCCATGGGCCGCCGGCCTGCGGCAAGAGCCACCTGGCCACCGTCTGGCAGTTGCGCGCCGACGCGGTGGTGGCCGACGACATCGATGCCCTGGCGGTGTCGACGGAACTGCCCCGTGCCCTGGTGCTGGAGGCGGCGGACGACTACGTGGCGACCGCCGAGCTAGCGCCGCTCTTCCACCTTTACAACCGTCTTGCCGAGGCGGGTGGCCACCTGCTGCTGACGGGGCGGACGGCCCCGTCGCGCTGGGAAATCGGGTTGCCGGACCTGCGCTCGCGCCTGGTGGCGGCGCCGGCCGTGGCCATCGGCGCGCCGGACGAAGCGTTGCTTTCCGCGGTGATGGCGAAGCTGTTCGCCGACCGTCAGCTCCGGGTGTCGGGCGACGTGATATCCTTCCTGCTGCTGCGCATCGACCGCTCCTTCGCGGCGGTGCGCCGCGTGGTCGACCGCCTCGACGCGGCGGCAATGCAGGCGCGGGCACCGATTACCGTGCCGTTCGCGCGCCGTGTGCTCGCCGACCTGGATAACGAAACAAGCTGAGGGAGACGCACATGGATCTGGGGATAGCCGGCAAGTGGGGCATTGTCTGTGCCGCGAGCAAGGGCCTGGGGCGCGGCTGCGCCGAGGCGCTGGCCAACGAAGGCGTGAATCTGGTCCTGAACGCCCGCAGCGCAGATGCGCTGGAAGCGACGGCCAAGGAGATCCGCGACCAGTACGGCGTCGAGGTGAAGTCGGTGGCGTGCGACGTCACCACGGATGCCGGGCGCGCTGAGACCCTGGCCGCTTGTCCGGATCCAGACATTCTCGTCACAAATGCCGGCGGTCCGCCACGCGGTGACTTCCGCGATTTCACGCCGGAGCACTGGCAGAAGGCGGTGAACGACAACATGGTCACGCCGATCGAACTGATCAAAGCCACCGTGGACGGCATGATCGAGCGTCGCTTCGGCCGCATCATCAACGTCACCTCGCAGTCGGTGAAACAGCCGATCGACGAGCTGTGCCTCTCCAATGGCGCGCGCTGCGGCTTGACCGGATTTGTCGCCGGACTGTCACGCAAGACGGTCAAGTTCAACGTGACGATCAACAACCTGCTGCCCGGACCGTTCGACACCGACCGGCTGCGCGCCGGCATCGCCTTCAACGCGCGCGAAGCCAACGTGTCGGAGGGGGAGTTCGCCGAGAATTTCGCGGCGGCCAACCCGGCCGGTCGTTTCGGCAATACGGAGGAGTTCGGTAAGGTCTGCGCGTTTTACTGTTCGGTGCATGCCGGCTATATGACCGGGCAGCAGATCCTGATGGATGGCGGAGCCTATCGTGGGACGTTCTAGGGTGATTTCGGCATTGGTCGCGGGCGGGTTGTTCCTGGCGGCCTGGCCGGCGCTGGCGGGCGATATCTTCGGCCGCTGGGCGACCGAGGAGGAGAAGAGCCATGTCGAGATCGTCGCCTGCCCGGACGCACCGGAGCAGCTATGCGGGACGATCGTCTGGCTGAAGGAGCCGAACGACGAGGCGGGGCAGCCGAAGACCGACAAGAACAACCCCGACGAGGCGCTGCGTTCGCGCCCGATCATCGGCCTCAAGCTGCTGAACGGTTTCATCGCGGCGCAGGTGCCGAATGCCTGGGAAGACGGCAAGATCTACAATCCCGAGGATGGCGAGCTATACAGCTGCGTGATGACGCTGATGGAGGACGGCAGCCTCGAGGTTCGCGGCTATGTCGGTATTCCGCTGCTTGGCCAGAGTCAGATCTGGACCCGGGTGCCGCAGGACAGCTAGGACGACGGACGATGGTACTCGCGCGTACGCCTGAGATGACGGAAGAGATCGACTCGATCCGCTTCACGCGCTCGATCAGCGAGTACAGCGCCGACGCGCGCTACATCAACCGCGAGCTGTCCTGGCTGTCGTTCAACCTTCGGGTCCTGAACGAGGCGTTCAACGAGGCGCACCCGCTGCTCGAACGGCTGCGCTTCCTGGCGATCACGGCCGACAACCTCGACGAGTTCTTCATGGTCCGCTACGCCGGCCTGCACGGACAGGTTCAGGCCGGCGTGAGCCAGCTTGCCGACGACGGCCTGACGCCGGGCCAGCAAATGACCGCGATCGCCGACGTCGCCGGCGAGCTGGTGGCCGGTATCGGCCGCTGCTGGCAGCAGCTTCTGGTCGACCTGTCCGCCGCCGGCATCGCCGTGACCCGGCCGCAGGACCTGTCGAAGGACGAGACCGCCTGGCTGGAGCAGCATTTCCAGGACGAAATCTTCCCGGTCCTGACGCCGCTGGCGATCGACCCGGCGCACCCGTTCCCGTTCATCCAGAACAGGGGCGTGGCGCTGGCGTTGCAGCTCCGGCGGACCAGCGACGACACCCTGATGCGTGCGCTGGTCCCGCTGCCGCCGCTGCTCGACCGTTTCATCCGGCTGCCCGGCGCCGAACTGCGTTTCGTGCTGCTGGAGAACGTCATCGAGATGTTCCTGTCGCGCCTGCTGCCCGGCTACGAGGTGGTCAGCCGCGGCACCTTCCGCGTCATTCGCGACAGCGACATCGAGATCGAGGAAGAGGCGGAGGACCTTGTCCGGCTGTACCAGTCGGCGCTGAAGCGCCGCCGCCGCGGCGATGTCATCAGCCTATGGGTCGACGCCCAGATGCCGGAGCCGCTGCGCCGCTTCGTCGCCGACCGGCTCGACGTGCCGGCGCGCGACATCATCGTCGTCGACGGCATCATGGGCCTCGCCGACGCCACGCAACTCATCGTCGACGAGCGCCCGGACCTGAAATTCACGCCCTACACCCCGCGCTTTCCGGAACGCGTGCGCGACTTCGGCGGCGACTGCTTCGCGGCGATCCGCCAGAAGGACTTCATCATCCACCACCCCTACGAGAGTTTCGACGTGGTGGTGCAGTTCATCGCCCAGGCCGCGGCCGACCCGCAGGTGGTGGCGATCAAGCAGACTCTCTACCGCACCAACAACGACTCGCCGATCGTGCGCGCGCTGGTGAACGCGGCCGAGGCCGGCAAGTCCGTCACCGCGATGGTCGAACTCAAGGCGCGCTTCGACGAGGAAGCGAACATTCGCTGGGCGCGCGAACTGGAGCGCGCCGGCGTCCATGTGGTCTACGGTTTCGTCGACCTGAAGACCCACGCCAAGGTGTCGCTGGTGGTCCGCCGCGAGACCGGCGGCTTGCGCACCTACGTGCATTTCGGCACCGGCAACTACCACCCGATCACCGCCAAGATCTACACCGACCTCAGCTTCTTCACCGACGATCCGGCGATGGGGCGCGACGCCATGGCCTTGTTCAACTCGCTGACGGGCTACGCGCACCAAGACCGCTACGAGAAGCTGGTGGTCTCGCCGGAAGCCATGCGGCCGAAGCTACTGGCGCTTATCG
>CAZVLI010000216.1:1494-6842 GCA_964627965.1 uncultured Rhodospirillales bacterium | reverse complement strand
CACAACGTGCCAGAAGCCTCCACGCCGCTCGAGCGCCGCTTGCAGGCCGCCGGCGGCGTGTTCCTGGGCAAGACCACCTCGCCCGAATTCGGCTGGAAGGGCACGACCGACAGCCCGGTCACCGGCATCACCCGCAATCCCTGGCACCTGGACCGCACGCCAGGCGGCTCGTCCGGCGGTGCGGCGGCGCAGGTCGCCGCGGGCATGGGGCCGCTGGCGCAGGGCGGCGACGGTGGCGGCTCGATCCGCATCCCGTGCAGCTTCTCCGGCCTGTTCGGGATCAAGCCGACCACCGGCACCGTCCCTTACGTGCCGATCCCGCACAATGACCTGCTGTCGCACCTCGGGCCGATGACCCGCACGGTCGCCGACTCGGCGCTGATGCTGAACGTGATCGCGGGCTACGACCCGCAGGACCGGTTCAGTCATCCCGGCATGAAGGTCGACTACCTCGCCGGCCTGCAGGACGGCATCGCCGGCAAGCGGGTGTTCTGGAGCCCGACGCTGGGCTACGCCAATGTCGACCCGCAGGTCGCCGAGGCCACCGCCAAGGCGGCCCACCGCTTCGAGGAACTGGGCGCGGAAGTGCACGAGGGCGATCCTGGCTGGGGCGACCCGACCGACTGGTTCATCGTGCTGTACCAAGGCGCGATGGCCGGCGGTCTGGCGCAGTACCTGCCGCAGTGGGAAAACCAGATGGACCCGGGCCTGGTCACGATGGTCAAGCGCGGCATGGAATACTCGGCGGTCGAGTACGTACAGGCGCGGATCGCTCGCTATGCCTTCTACGACAAGGTGCGGCACTTCTTCGAGAATTACGACCTGCTGCTGACGCCGGCGACGGCGGTGACCGCGTTCGACGTCGGTCAGGTCGCGCCGGACCCAGCCGCGACGAAGGCCGAGGACCTGTTCGCCTGGACGCCGTTCAGCTTCCCGTTCAACGCCAGCGGCCATCCGGCGGCGAGCATGCCGGTCGGCTTCGACAGCGACGGCCTGCCGATCGGGCTGCAGATCGTCGGCCAGATGCATCATGACGACCTGGTGCTGCGCGCGGCCGCGGCCTACGAGCGCCTCGCCCCCTGGGCCGACAAGCGGCCGGACCTGACCGCTTGATCCGCAAGAGCGGCCGCGCCGGCTGGCTCGCCGGCCTGGCGCTGTTCACGCTCGCTGTCCGCCTGCCCTTCTGGTTCGACGCGGTCAACGTGCCGGACCAGTATTCGAGCTGGGACGAAAGCACCTTCATCATCATCGGGCAGGCCGTGCTGGATGGCGTACTGCCCTATACCCAGCACTACGACCTCAAGCCGCCGTTCCTGTACTACGCCTACGCCGGCATCCTGTGGCTGTGCGGCGAGGACATCGCGGCGGGGCGCGCGGCGGGTAGCGCGATCGTGTTCGGCTGCGCCGCCGCGACGTTCCTGCTGACCGAACGGATGGCCGGGCGCGCCGCAGCCGGGATCGCCGGCGTCCTATGCGTGATGGCGCTATCGATCGCTTCGATCAACCAGGCGGTGCTGTCGACGCAGCTCGCGGCGCTGCCGCTGATGGCGGCCGTCGCGTGGTTAGCCAGGCCGCGCCTTGCCGCCACCGATCTCGTCTGGATCGGCCTGCTGCTGGGCAGCGCCACGCTGGTGCGGTTGAACCTCGCCATCGTCGCGTTGGCGTTGACGGCGATGGTGGCGCTGCATCCCGGCGCTGGCGGACGCTGGCGAGCCGGTGGCGCCGTGGTCGCCGGCGGGTTGCTGGCCCTGCTGGCGGCCTTCGTACCGCATCTCGTCGCCGGCGAGGTCGAGGCATGGTGGCGCGGCGCCGTGCTGGCGCCATTCGCCTACGCCGGCGCGCAGCATGACCTCACGACGACCGCGATGCGCCTGTTGCACGATGCCTACCTTCTTGGTGGCAAGGACACCTTCATCCACCTGGTGGCGACCGGCTTCGGGCTGGCCGGCCTGGCGTTGTTGCCGGCGTTCACGCGTCAACGAGAGTCTTCGGGCTGGCACACGGCGCTGGTCCCGGTGGCGCTCGGCGCGACGATGCTGTCGATCTTTCTGAGCGGCGGTGCCTATGGCCACTACCTGGCGCAGGCGATGCCGCTCTTCGCCGTCTTGGCCGGCGCGGCGATGGTCGCGGCGACACGACGGCTCGGTCGCGCGTGGCCTGTCATGGCGATCCCGACAGCACTCCTGCTGATGGCGCTGGGGCCGGTCGCGACGCAATACCGGACGCTGGCGACGCGCATCGCGGAATCGGGAACGCCCTATTGGGGGCGGGCCTTCGAGCTTACCGAGACGATCCGGGCGCTACCGCTGGAACGGCCGAGCGTACTCGCACTGAGCGACCACCTGATCTACTGGACACTGCGGAAACCGCCGCCGACACCGATGGCCGTGCACCCTTCGAACCTGCTCAGGCCCTACCTGATCCAGACCTTCGTCGGGCCGGCGGAAACGCCGGCGTCGCAGATCGAGGCTGCCTTCGCGACCCGGCCCACGCTTGTCGTGAAGGCGCCGACGCTCTGGTACGCCGCCGGCTTTCCGACCGAGGAAGCGCTGATCGGGCGGCTCCTCGAACCCTATCGGCTGATCGACCGCGTCGACGGCACGGAGATTTGGCTGCGCCGCGAAGCGATGTAGATCAGACGACTGGCCGCTCGCCGCGAACCTGCGTCCGCATCATGATCCGGCGCGCGCTGTTGTCGAACGCCTCACGACGATGGATGGCGGAGCGGTTGTCCCAGATCAGCAGATCGCCGACCTGCCACACGTGCTCGTAGACGAAGTCGGGCCGGGTACAGAAAGCCCAGAGGTCGTCGAGCAGCTTCTCGCTCTCCGCCACGTCCAGACCCTCGATGTAGCCGTTGGTTCGCCGGCCCAGGAACAACGCGCGGCGATCGGTGTCGGGCACGCGCCGACCGATGGGGTGGCTGGCACCGGGCGCGGCGCGCACGTCGGTGACTTCGGCCGCGCCCTTACGTAGCTCGCCGGCCGAGGTGTAGCTGCTGTCATGGTGCGCCGTGCGACCCTCGACCTGGCCCTTCATCGGCGACGGCATTTCCGACCACGCGGCATACATGCTGGCGAAGCTGGTGTTGCCGCCGGCCGGCGGGATCTCGCGCGCATAAAGCACGGAAGCGGTCGGCGGCGTGTCGATGTACGACATGTCGGTGTGCCACTCGGCCTCGCCGGCGCCGAGGCTGCCGATCGGCTTGCCGTTCTCGACCACGTTGGAGATCAGCCAGACCTCCGGGCGTCCGGTCATGCCGGCGTCGTCGCGCTCGCTACGCTCGGAGGCAGGCGGCTCCTCCAGTTCGCCGAAGCGCTTCGAGAAGGCGACGAGGTCGTCGGGCTGCAGCGTCTGGCCGCGGAACAGCAGCAGGCTGCGATCGAGCCACGTCTGCCGGAGCCTGGCGAAATCCTCGTCGGACAGGGGCTGCGACAGGTCGACGCCGCGGACCTCGGTACCGATATGCGCGGACAGGTCGATCAGTTCCATCGTGAAGCTCCTACAGGGCCTTGAGGACGCCGCGCACCTTCGCGATGCAAGCGTCGATGTGTTCCGGCGTCGAGACCAGCGCCGGCGCCAGCATGATCGTGTCCATCGTCATGCGCACGACGATGCCGTCGTCGAACAGTGCCTGCAGCACCTGCGCGCCGCGCTTGCCGGGGCCTGCGGGGTCGGGCGCGATATCGATGCCGGCGAGCAGGCCGTAACCTCGAATGTCGGTCACCGCCGGCAGGTCGCGCAACGACCAGACCTGCTCCAGGAAGTGCGGCACCAGCTTGGCCGCCTGCTCGAAGGTGCCCTCGTCGCGGAAGATCTTCTGCGTGGCGATGCCGGCGGCGCAGGCGGCCGGATGTGCCGAGTAGGTGTAGCCGTGGAACAGTTCGATGGCGCCGGACGGCGCCGCGTCGAGCACGGTCTGGTGCAAGCCATCGCGTACCGCGACCGCGCCCATCGGCATGGCGCCGTTGGTCAGCGCCTTGGCCATGGTCATGATGTCGGGAACGACGTCGAAGCTCTGCCCAGCGAAAGCCTGGCCGGTCCGGCCGAAGCCGCAGATCACCTCGTCGAACACCAGCAGGATGCCGTGCGTGTCGCAGATCTCCCGCAGGCGTTGCAGGTAGCCCTGCGGCGGCACCAGCACGCCGGTGGAGCCGGCGATCGGCTCGACGAAGCAGGCGGCGATCGACTTGGCACCGTAGAGGTCGACGAAACGTTGCAGGTCGTCGGCGAGATCGGCGCCGTGTTCGCCCTGCCCTTGCGCGAAGCGGTTCGCCTCCAGCCACGTGTGGCGCAGGTGGCTGACGCCGGCCAGCCCGGTGCCGAACACCTCCTTGTTCTTGACCATGCCGCCCAGCGACAGGCCGCCGAAGTTGACGCCGTGATAGCCGCGCTCGCGGCCGACGAAGCGTTGGCGCTGCGGCTCGCCGTTGGCGGCGTGGTAGGCCAGCGCGATCTTCATCGCGGTATCGACCGACTCCGAGCCGGAGTTGGTGAAGAAGACCTGGTTCAGGTCGCCGGGCGTGATCTGCGCCACCAGCCGCGCCAGCTCGAAGCCGCGCGGGTTGGCGAACTGGAATGGCGGCGCGTAGTCCAGCGTCTGCATTTGCTGCGTCACCGCCTCGGTGATCTCCGGCCGCCCATGGCCGAGCGCGGAGCAAAACAGGCCGGAACAGCCGTCCAGGAGCTTGTCGCCCTGGTGGTTCCAGAAGTGCAGCCCCTCGGCCCGCGCCAGCAGCCGCGGCTTGTCCATGAAGGCGCGGTTGGCGGTGAACGGCAGCCACTGGTGTTCCAGCGCGTTGGCGAGCCCGGCCGTGGTCATGGCGACATCTCCTGGCGATACGATCAGTGGCCAGGATAGGCAGCCGTCCGGCGCCGCGATAGCGCCAGCCGGTGCCAATTTCTCGGTCCAGATGCGGCATATGAGCCGACGTTGGCCTCATCCGTTGCGCCGAACTGGTCCTATGGCCGGTCACGCGCCGGCCATTACCCTTCCACGGTCATGACAGTGGCGGACGATCGGCCGTAACCTGTCAGGCAAAGAACAGGGAGCGCAGCGGGTCCGTCGCCGCTGCCGCGTCAAGGAGACGGGTAATGACCTATCGCAACTTCGCCTATGCCGCCGCGCTGGCCGGGCTGGTCGGCAGCGCCGCCGCGCCGGCCCTGACCGCCTCGCACTCGATGGCCAAGGACGGCGGCACGCTGGTGATCATCTCCAGCCAGGTGCCGCGCCACTTCAACCCGGCGGTGCAGTCGGGCACCGCCACCGCCGTGCCAGGCACGCAGATCTTCGGCACGCCGCTGCGCTACGGCACGGACTGGACGTCGAAGCCGTACCCCGCCGAGAG
>CAZVLI010000216.1:0-1455 GCA_964627965.1 uncultured Rhodospirillales bacterium | reverse complement strand
CTTGAACCTGGTGAAGGGCGCCAAGTTCCACGACGGCCAGCCGATCACGTCGGAGGATGTGGCCTTCTCGCTGGCCACGGTGAAGGCGAACCACCCGTTCAAGACCATGTACGGCGCGGTCGACACGGTGGAGACGCCGGACGCGCACACCGCGGTGATCAAGCTCAAGCAGCCGCACCCGGCGATCCTGCTGGCGATGTCGTCGGCGCTGTTGCCGGTGATCCCGAAGCACGTCTACGGCGACGGCCAGGAGCCGAAGACGCACCCGGCGAACGCCAAGCCGGTAGGCTCCGGCCCGTTCAAGTTCGTCGAGTACAAGACCGGCGAGGCGATCACGCTGGAGAAGAACCCGGACTACTTCATGCCGGGCAAGCCGCACCTCGACCGCGTCGTCATCAAGATCATCAAGGACGCGTCGGCCCGCGTGATCGCGATGGAGCAGGGCGAGGGCCACATCTGGACCGAGTCCGACAGCCGCAACATCCGCCGGCTGCAGAAGGCCAAGGGCCTGATGAGCGCCGACACCGGCTTCGAGGCTGTCGGCCCGATCACTTGGCTGGCCTTCAACACGCAGAAGGCGCCGCTGGACGACAAGCGCGTGCGGCAGGCAATCGCCTACGCGGTCGACCGCAACTTCATCATCAAGGCCCTGCACAGCGGCGTGTCGAAGCCGGCCACCGGCCCGATCGCGCCCGGCAGCCCGCTCTACTCGGGCGACGTCGCGACCTACGATCTCGATCTCGACAAGGCCAACGCCCTGCTCGACGAGGCCGGCCACAAGAAGGGCGGCGACGGCATGCGCTTCGCGCTCGAGATCGACTACATCCCGAACGTGCCGGAGCAGCAGCAGGCGATCGCGGAGTACCTGAAGCCGCAGCTCAAGAAGGTCGGCATCGACGTCACCGTACGCTCGTCGCCCGACTTCCCGACCTGGGCCAAGCGCGTGTCGAGCCACGAGTTCGACATGACCATGGACATCGTCTTCAACTGGGGCGACCCGGTGATCGGCGTGCACCGCACCTACAGCTCGGAGAACATCCGCAAGGGCGTGATCTGGTCGAACACGCAGGGCTACAAGAACCCGACGGTCGACGACCTGATGGCCAAGGCCGGCGTGGAGATGGACCTCGGCAAGCGCAAGGCGCTGTACGCCGAGTTCCAGAAGATCGTCGCCGACGAGCTGCCGATCTACTGGCTGAACGTGCTGCCGTGGGTGACCTTCTACGCCGACAATGTCGGCAACCCGCCGGTCGGCATCTGGGGCGGCATGTCGCCGCTGGACGAGACCTTCCTGAAATAACCGCGTTGAGGTTGAGGGCAATGCGGATGCGGCGGGCCGGGTGTATGCCGGCCCGCCGTCTCGTTTCTAATCGAAGGGCGCGCCGGTGGGCTGGATAGCCGTCATCGCCCAGCGCCTGCTGCACGCCATCGGCCTGCTGCTGGCGGTGCTGGTGC